>JAAYPN010000134.1 GCA_012519775.1 Aeromonadales bacterium
AAATGTATATTCAGCTACCACAAACGTCACAATAATCAAAAATCATATTTTAAAGAGCAAAAACGGTTTTAAACCGCGTTGTTACAAGCATTTTGGAGATAAAATCCAAATGCAAAAGTTGAGTTAAAAGAATTAATAATTACATTATAAAAGTCCAAAATAAGCCCTTATTTGATTAAATGAACGTACTATTTTGTTTTAGATTTTCAAAATAATTGTGGTATGCTTGAAACAAGTTAGGAAAAGGAATGATAAGTTGATAATCAATAGTAATTTAATTAACTGTTTGCAGTATCCATTAAAAGCACTAACCTCTATCAGATTCTATTTTGAGGTGCTTTTCAAACAGAAGGGAATAGGTTTAGTCTACTTGTTACTAATCAGTTTTGTGCTCTCATTACCTGTAAGCTACAAGGTAAATAATCTAATCGATACTTTTAATAAGATAGAACTGCCAAATTTAATTGCTCAGATCCCATCTGGCTATCTGTCAAAATCAGGACAGTTAGTCTGCAATAATAAGGAAGAATCCTTCAAAAAGATTTACACAAGAAGCGGTATTCTTGCGATTATCTACAATGTTGATAATCAGAATGATAAAGATGACAGATTAGAGCTTCAAAACACCACAAGTAAGAATATTCCTTTTGTAGAGCTAAATTCAGATTACCTGTCAGTAGCCTCAGTTACAGGTAGTATAACCACCATAAAATATACCGATTTATTTGTACCAGGAACAGCCTTTAATCCAGCTGATGCATCAGCACTTGTAAGCGAAGTATTAAGTGTGGCTAAAAATATTATATATATCTTTATGGGCTTATGGATTTTCTCTTTGTTAATCTTTAACAGCCTGGTCTTAAGTGTTCTATCAAAATTCGTATTCTTCCAGCTTGGCAAGATGAATACCACATTCGCCAACTGTTTAAGATTATCCTCCTATGCAAGCACCAGTTTAGGCGTACTGCTTGTAGCTGGGGTTTATGCAAATATAGCTGTTCCTTTTACATATTTAATGCTCGTTCCTCCTGTTTACATTATTCTTTTTGTAAACAGCTTCCGTCGTGAACTGCAAAGTAAGGGAATAGAGGAGTTTGTAAAAGAATATACTCCAGACGGCACTAAGGTGAGAACCTATGACGATAGCAATAATGTTGTCAAAGAGGAGTCTAAAAAGGATTTGTCTGAATATTTAGATGGATTGTCTTCAACCTCTAATAAAAATACTCAAAACAGTGAAGATGATTCACACAATAATGATAAAGACAGTGTAGGATCAGTAGATAAGGAATCTAAAGAGGATCTTGAAAACTCACCAGAAGAAGATGAGAAGAAAGATGACAATAAACCACAAGGTCCTGGTTACTTTGCTCCATAAGGATTAAACATGAAAAAACTTTTAGCTCTATGTGCACTGACACTAGCTTCGACATGTATGAGTGCAAATGCCCTTGAGGTAACAATTGATAATAAGACTAAAGCTACAGTGGTAATGGCTTTTTCTTATCTTGATTCTAAAACCAATGACTGGGTGGTAGATGGCTGGTATAACGTAGAGCCTGAACAGAAAGCCTTAGTTAACCTTGATAGTAAAAACGATATCTATTATCTGTATTCAGAGTTTTCAAACGGTAAAAAATTAGAGGGTGGAAAAGGCTCTGTAGTTTTAAAGGTAAAGAACAGAAACTTTTTCTACAAGCAGACTAAACCTACCGATGATCTTGATAGAAAGGCAACCTTCCTAAGAGCGCGCAGCAACAACGGCAAGTCTTTAATCAAGATAAACTAAAATCTCTTCAAAACCTGGCTTTGCCAGGTTCTTTTCTGAAGCTAAATCAGAAATTCTATAAATTATAAGTACTCATATCCAAAGGTATCACACTCATAAATATTTGCTGTTTTGCAAAAATTTACTTCATATATCATTAGATGCTTTTGTTTATATGAAAATTTCATATAAAAAAGCCGTTATCAATCATTGTGATCAATAACAGCTTGTTACAACATCAAGGTAGTTTTATAAAATCCTAGTCCTTAGTGCCTTTCTCAAGCCACAACTTAGCAAGTTCTAAATTGTCTTCAAAGGTTGAGGCGCCACCAGTAAATCCTGATTTATGAATAAAGGTGGTGTTCTTAAGACCAGTAATTGCATCTAAGTCCTTATCATTCAGACCACGCCATGCAACTGGTGCACTTAAGCGATTCTTAAAACGTTGTGCTTTAGACATTGGAAGGGACTGTACTCTCCATCTTAGTTTTCTGTCAGGGTATACAGCAATCAGGCAGTCTTTAAAGATATCAAGATTATTAAGCACAGCAGAGGTCCATGGTAATCTCTCGTGCATGATTAGCATAGGTCCACCCTTGTAAACCTCAAGAACTTTCTCGATGCCGCTTTCTGTTGACAGGGCATTGATGGCTGAGTTCAAAAGAATAGTGCGAAGCATTTTTACAGTATTTAAAAATGCCTTATCCTGATCAGCACCGGTCTGATTTGGCAGATTCATCATGGCAACAATGTAAGGAATATCAGGGCTTGCCTGGTATAGCTCATTTAGCTCATCAACAATAGCCTGCTCAGATTCATTTTTTGGAGATGAAATCTTTTCTACGTAAGATGTTAACTGGCCATTATCGTTAAGATCGATCATTGACATAAAGTTTTCATCAATTCGCAAAAAGGCATTCTGAATCACTTTAGCAGATGGGGTGAATTCTAGCTCTTTTTTAGCTACAAGCTTTAGATAGTCAATGCCGAATTTCTTCCACATAAGGCCTGCAGTAGCATATTTAATTCCGTTGTCACGGCAAAGGGTAAAGTCTTTGCTGTGATGATCAAAATGCTTGTCATCGTTCTGGTTTGAAACATCAATAATGATATCAGCCTTTTCTAGTTCAAGGCTGTCACGTGAACGAATGATTGTATTGTTGTCATATAGGTAGGTTAAGATAGCACAGGCTGTTGTTTCATCAGCATGAAAAGTTCCATCATGGGTTGCTATAATCATTAGATTCTCCTTAGCTTACGTAATTTTATCATAGTATGTCTTTTTGCTAGAAAAAAATAATGAAAACAGTCTGAAAATTGCTATCATACGCGAAGTTTTTGAATAGAGTTTAAAAAGATGAACAATTACAAAGTATATTTAGCTCCTTTAGAGGGACTTGCAGACGGCCCTATGAGAAAAGTTTTATGTGCTCATGGCGGTTACGATTTATGTTTCTCTGAATTTATCCGGGTAACTGATTTAGTTGTATCTCCAAAGACTCTTATTCGTGAGATACCTGAATACGAAAATGACTGCAAAACAGCTGACGGCACACCGCTTAGAGTTCAGCTTTTAGGTGATAATCCAGATACACTAGCTAAATCTGCTGTAATTGCCTGTGACATGGGCGCAAAGTCTATTGACTTAAACTTTGGCTGTCCTTCACGCTTTGTTCATCATGCAGGCGCAATGCTTTTAAAAGAGCCTGAACTTATGCATGATATCGTGCAGAAAGTGCGTGATACTCTAGATGAGAAGTATCAGTTATCAGTTAAGATCCGTTTAGGCTTTCTAGATAAAAGTGAGGCTTTCGACATTGTAAAAGCCATTGCAGTTGATGGCGTAAGTGAAATTACCGTACATTGCAGAACCAGAAAGGATTTATACAAAAATGAAGCTTTAGACTGGTCTGCTCTAAGTCCACTTCATGAGTGTGCAAACGGCATTACGCTTATCGCCAATGGCAATGTAAACAGTTTAAAGGATGCTAAGGCGTGCGAGGAAATTACTTTATGTAATCATTTCATGTGTGGTCGAGGCGCATTTCCTGTACCAAATCTTGGACATGTGATCAAAGGCGTTCAAAAAGAGTATCCTATTGCCGATATTCTAAGAACCAGTCTTGAGGTAGTTGAAGAATTCATTGCCACCACAAGAACCGAGAAGACTGTAATGGATAGAGCAAAACAGTTCTTAGGCTATGCAAGAGTTCACAAAACTGAGCTAAATCCATTCTTTAAGACTTTCTGTCGATGCACTCTGGTTTCAGATGGGGTAAAATTGATAGAACAGCAAATTGCATATGAGGAGCAGACTGTACATGAACTTTAAAGGTTGTAAATCACTTTTAATCTCAACTTTTTTAGTAGCATCAATGGGTGCTGCAACTGCTGCCACCATTGTACGTCCAGCTACATTTCCTCCTGTACCAGAATCATGGAATGTTTCCATTCTTGGAAATACAGTAGAGTATTCATCTCCAACCAATTTAAAGACTCAAAAAACTCCTAAGACTGTAGTTCGTTTTACCTATTCAAAAAGAACCAATTCAAAAGATGCTAAAGCTGTAATCTCAGAGTACGCAAAAACCAATTCCTGCAAAACTCCTAAGCTTCATGGTAAGGGCTTTTATACAGCATCATGTCCTAATAGCGGAGTTGATGTTGTTGTAATTGGCGAAGTTTCAAACATGTATACCATTGAGCTTACAGGCTCATACGACAAGATTGCCATTAACCTTATCAATACTTACGTAAACAGCATAATCAACGGCAAGAGAACCTTTGACGATAGAGATATCGGTGAGAAAGTTCCTTCAGAAGACGATTAGTATATAAAAGACCTGCCGAAGGTCTTAATCTTCATCCATTCAAATTAAGCTCAGTTACACAATCGTGTTTTGATTGCTGTTCATAAAGCTAGTTGCTTATGTCTGTGGCAGGTTTTAATTGCAGATAGAATATTTAAAGACAACAGTCCAGGCCATTGGCCTGGACATAAAAGACTAGTTTTCTTTGTTCTCTTTAGTAGGGAAGATTAGGCTTGAGATGATGCCGATAAATAAAGATGCGGCAATAACGATTAAAGATGTATAAACGTCGATGTCAAAGCCTACACCAAACAGGTGTAAGGAAGCTGCTGCAAACAGCTTAAAGGCAACAAAGAATAATAAGAAGATTACAGCCTTCTCAAGATGTACCAGAGCGTTCTTTAGGGCATCAAGAATAAAGTACATTGATCGTAGACCTAATACTGCAAATATCATGCATGAGTACACAATGAACGGATCTTTTGATACGGCAATTACAGCAGGTACTGAATCAAAGGCAAACATCACATCAGATGTCTCAACAATTGCAAGACACAAGAAAAGAGGAGTTGCAAAGACTGCACCTGTTCTCTTTAACACAAGATGCTTATTCTCTTCTTTTTTAAGCTCCTCTTCCACATGAGCTTTTGACAAAAAGAAATTATGACCTACAAGCTTTGGATATAAAGGCACGAACAGTTTGATAACTTTGTAGGCAGGGTGAGTAGAGAAATCAGAGATTTCCTTATGCTCTTTATTCTTTAGCATCAGGATTGCAGATATTGCAATGACGATGGCGAAAATGATCTCCACATATGGACCAAGCGCAAAAAGACTGGTACCGATGAGCACAAAGATAAGTCTGAAGATCACTGCACCTATAACACCCCAGTAGAGAACTCTATGTGTATAACCTGATTTAATACCAAACCAGGAGAAAACAGCCATAATTGCAAAGAGGTTATCTACGGATAAAGCCATTTCAAAAGAGTAGCCTGCAAAGTATAAAGATGCGACCTCAGATGAGAAATGGAAGTTTAAGAAGATACCAAAGCCAACACCGATTGCAATCCAGAATACTGTCCACAAAGCAGCGGCTTTAAGTGAAATAGGTTTGTCAGAGCGGTGGGCAAATAAGTCAATTGCAAGACCTGCAATTGCAATAAGTGTGAAAATAGCAACGGATTCAGGTTCAAGACCGATATGAATAGGTTGTTCCATATATAAGATTTTTTTGCCTCAAAAAAAATGATGTGATTTGGACAGTTCCAAATCACATCTGATATTTTACTATATTTTATGAAAATTATCTTACAAAGTTGAAACTTTGAAGTGGATTTCCTGAAACATATCTTGAGGTTGCGTCAGGTAGAGGTGACTCATCAAAGCAGCTTGTTGTACCTCTATGGCAGGTAGGGCCTTCAGGACGAGCTAGCACCAGAAGAGTATCCTTATCGCAGTCACATGCAATTGATCTCATTCTCAGGTGATTACCAGATTCCTCGCCCTTAGTCCATAACTTCTGTCTGGTTCTTGAGTAGAAGGTAACAAAACCTGTCTTTAGGGTGACATCAATTGACTCTTTGGTCATGTAACCCATCATAAGAACCTGACCTGTCTGACAGTCCTGAATGATAGCAGGCATTAAGCCATCAACTTTATCAAAATCCAGTTCATCAACGCTTTGAAAGCCATGAAAATATCTAATCACGTATGCAAACTCCCTTTTCTCTTAAATAATCTTTTAACTCAGGAATATGAATTGTTCCTTTGTGGAATACAGAAGCTGCAAGAGCTCCATCTGTATGAGCCACTTCAAAGGCTTGATAGAAATGTTCCATGCTGCCTGCACCACCTGATGCAATTAAAGGAACCTTACAGATTTCTCTTACTTTCTGAAGCTGAGTTAAATCGTAGCCGTTTTTCATACCGTCCTGATTCATCATATTCAAAACGATTTCACCAGCGCCACGCTTTTGAACTTCCTTAACCCAGTCAAGTGTATTCCAGTGTGTGGTAACAGTCTTGCTTACATCACCTGTATACTGTTTTACAAGGTAGTTCTGAGTCTGTGCATCAAAGTAGGTATCAATACCTACAACAACGCACTGTACGCCGAATTTATCAGCTAGTCTTGTGATAAGGGTAGGATCAGCTAAAGCAGGTGAGTTGATGGAAATCTTATCCGCACCATATGCAAGAATAGTCTGTGCATCTTCAACTGACTTGATACCGCCAGCTACAGCAAATGGAATGTTGATAACCTCAGCTACCTTTGCAACCCATGACTTGTCAACACGACGATTGTCTGATGATGCTGTAATATCATAGAAAACCAGCTCATCAGCGCCTTCATCTGCGTATCTTTTAGCTAAATCGATGATTGAGCCCATAACCTCATGATTACGGAACTGAACACCTTTAACTACAACGCCATCTCTTACATCAAGACAAGGAATTATGCGTTTTGCCAGCATTTAACAGCCTCCTCAACAGTAAAGCGACCTTCAAGTAAAGAACGACCTAAAACTACTGAATGAGCGCCAGCCTTTGCTACAGCGTCAATATCAGCAAGAGAGGAGATTCCACCTGAGGCAATAACGTCTAAATCAGGGTATTTCTTGTATAAGGTTGCATATAGACCGTTGTTTGCCCCCTTCATCATACCGTCACGGCTGATATCAGTTACCAGCACATGTTCAATGTGGTATGGAAGATAATGACGTAACACCTGATCTAAAGTGGTGTTTGAGGTCTTAAGCCAGCCGTGTGTTGCAACGTAAGGAACACCATCAACTAAACGTACATCTAGAGCAAGAGTAAAGTGCTCAGGACCGTACTGCTTTAACCAGCCGCGTACAAGTTCTGGATGTTTTACAGCAACAGAGCCTACAACAACTCTATCAACACCTAAATCCAGAAGATTCTCAATATCAAATGCCGAGCGGATACCTCCACCTGTCTGAATTGGTAGTGGAGATGCCTTTACAATCTTTGAAATCATTGCTCTTTGACGGTAAATAGGATCTTTAGCACCGTCAAGATCAACGATATGAATAAGTTCAGCTCCCTGATTTGCAGCATCAAAAATTCTTTTGATAGGGTCGACATTAAAGATGGTCTTTTGTGCAAAGTCACCTTGTTTTAAACGAACAACATGTCCGCCTGAAAGGTCTAAAGCAGGAATGATCATGTCAGCTCCTAGAAATTCTTGATAAAGTTTTTAAGTAATTGTTCACCGCTTGCAGATGATTTCTCAGGGTGGAATTGCACGCCCATAAAATTATCTTTGCCGATTGCACATGAGAATGGAACACCATAATCGGTAGTACCTATGGTGTTGCTACCCACTTCAAGAGCAAAAGAGTGGTCAAAGTAGAAATAAGCATTCTGCTTAATGTTATCAAACAGTGGGTGGTCAGTATGATTTACTGTATTCCATCCCATGTGAGGTAAACGAAGACCCGTATCTGGAATTAGCTTTACATGACCTTCAACAATGCCAAGGCATTTTGTTACAGTGCCCTCAAGACCTAAAGTAACTTCCTGTGAATCTTCAGCCTGAATCTGCATACCAAGACAGATGCCAAGTAAAGGTTTTTTAGTGTTTACAATAAAATCAGCAAGCTGATATTTCTCGACACCTGCCATTACGGCACCTGCTGTACCTACACCTGGTAGTACCAATCTGTCTGCAGCTTCCATTTCACTTACATCAGAGGATACGATAGCTTCGTAGCCTAATCTTTTGAAAGCCTGTACAACAGAATTTAAATTAGCAGAACCAGTATTGATAATGTATATCTTAACGGCCATATTATAGCTTTCCTTTTGAGGAAGGTAATTCATTGCCATGACGGGCTAGAGCAACTCTAAGTGCTCTGCCAAAAGCCTTAAATAAAGCTTCAACCTGATGATGAGCGTTACCTTCAGATACATACATATGAAGAGTAAGACCCATGGCAACAGCTAGAGCATGGAAGAAGTGAGGCACCATTTGTGCAGGCATCTGACCTAGCTTATCGCGGGTAAATTCAGCATCAAAATCAAACTTAACGTGTGGTCTTCCTGAAATATCAAGAGCTACAGTCACGTTATCGTCATCTACACAATCGGCAAATACCTTTGCGTAAACCTCATCCATTGGCAGCACAAAGCCAAAACGACCGATACCACGCTTGTCACCTAATGCCTGTAAAATAGCCTGGCCTAAAGCAATACCGGTATCCTCAATGGTATGGTGCTCGTCAACAAACAAATCACCTGTTACTTTTGCCTGAATACTGATACCACCGTGGGTTGCAATCTGATCTAGCATATGGTCAAAAAAGCCGATGCCGGTATCAAAGCTTGAATTACCGCTATGGTCAAGATCAACACTAATCTTAATCTTGGTTTCTTTTGTGTTTCTCTCAATTGTAGCTATGCGTGCTCTTGTGGTGAGTTTATCTGCAATCTCATCCCAATCAAGACCTTCAGCGCCATATCTTATAGGGGTAATCCCCATATTCTGCCCCATCTGTACATCAGTAGGTCTGTCACCAATGAAATAGGAATTCTCTCTATCCCATGAGGTGTCTTTTAAATAAGACATAACAAGGCCAAGTTTTGGTTTTCTGCAATCGCAGTTGTCCTCAGGTTTATGAGGGCATACCAATACCTGCTCAAAAACAATACCCTGTGACTCTAAAGTATTTAAAATCAGTTCATGAGCTGGGGTAAAGGTATTTAAAGGAAATGAATCAGTGCCTAAACCATCCTGATTAGATACCATAACAAAGGTGTATCCATGCTCTTTTAATTTTAAAAGAGCAGGAATTACATTCTTTTCAAATTTAACTTTGTCTAAAGCATCTACCTGATAATCATGAGGCTCTGTAACTAAAGTGCCGTCTCTATCGATAAATAGGTACTTTTTCACGTTACTTGATCTCCAAAGCTTTTAGATAACGAATTAACTCTTCAAGTTCAGCATCTGAACCAATGGAGACGCGAACACAGTTTTTAAGACCTTTTTTAGTCTCAAATGAACGAAGAATTACACCTTTTGCGGCCATTGCATCAAATACCTTAGGGCCGTCTGTAAACTCAATTAAAAGAAAGTTTGCGCTTGAGTCATAAATCTTCTTAACAAATGAAAGATTATTTAAAGTCTCACGTAAAGTCTCACGTCTCTTGTTGCACTCTACAACTCTATCTCTGGTCATCTGAATGCCATGATCAGATAGAGCCTGAATAGCTATCTGAGCTACAGGATCTGCAATTGGGTATGGGTCGATAACCTTAAGCATTGACTTAATGATTGTTTCATTTGCAAGAGCAAAACCGCAACGGATACCAGCGAGAGCGAAAGCTTTTGATAGAGTACGTGTAACCACAAGATTCTCATACTCGTTGATAAGAACTGTCAGATCATCTGATGAGTCTGCAAACTCAATATAAGCCTCATCAAGTACAACAAGAGTATCAGGAAGTGCCTTTAATAGCTTTTCAAGTTCACTCTTTGCAAAGCATGTGCCTAATGGATTTGCAGGGGAATCAATAAAGATAATCTTAACTGGGAAGGATGCATTTTTAACGCCTTCAATTAAAAGATCAGCGCTTAATGAGAAATCTGTATTACGCTCAGCTGTAGCTACAAGGATGTTATTGGTATTAGCTGCCACCTCATACATACCATAGGTTGGAGGAGCAATTAAGATACCTTCTTTTCCCTGTTCACAGAAAGTTCTTACTAAAAGTCCGATTGCCTCATCAGAACCGCGGGTTGCGATAACCTGGGTTTTGTGAACATTTGCGAAGTCAGCATAGCGCTCGATTAATTCTTCTGGCTGGCAATCTGGGTAACGATTTAATGAAGATGAATTTAAAAAGTAACCTTCACTTTTTGGAGATTCATTTGCATTAAGAAAGTTATGACCATGACCACCAATACGACGTGCAGAAAGGTATGGAACCAGCTTTTGTACGTGTTTGGTGATTAACTTTTCAAAGTTCATGGTTATTCTCCTAAATTAAAGATCGGTTACTCTTACAACTATGGCGTTCTTGTGAGCACCAAGACCTTCAGCATCAGCCATTCTGGTAACAGTTGATGCGATAGCCTTTAAACCTTCTTTGCTTGCCTTTTGTACGGTGTAACGACGACGGTAGTCATCAGTACCTAGTGCACAGCAGGTCTTTGCATAGCCATATGTAGGCAGGGTATGGTTTGTACCTGAAGCATAGTCACCAAGTGATTCAGGTGTGTAGGCTCCCACGAAGATGGAGCCTGCGTTACGTAAATCTGGTAATAATGCATCAGGATCTTCAACCTGTAAAATCAGGTGCTCTGGAGCATAAGTGTTAGATACGGTAACAGCATGAGCAAGATCATCAACTACGATGGCAGTACTCTTTGATAATGCTTTTGTAGCAATCTCTTTACGTGGTAATACAGCAAGCTGAGATTCAACCTCCTGCATAGCTTTTTTAGCAAATTCTTCAGACTGAGTTACTAAAATCACCTGTGAATCAGGACCGTGTTCTGCCTGTGATAAAAGATCAGCTGCAACAAATGCTGGATTTGCCTTTTTATCAGCAATTACAAGCACTTCTGATGGACCTGCTGGCATATCAATGGCAGCACCGTTTGGATCATTTGATACAAGGCGCTTTGCCATAGTAACAAACTGATTACCTGGTCCGAAAATCTTTAATACCTTAGGTACAGTCTGGGTACCGTAAGCCATAGCTGCAACAGCCTGTGCTCCACCAAGATTAAATATGCGTTTTACGCCTGCTTTAGTAGCCGCATAAACAATTGCATCAGAAATTGGAGGAGGAGAGCATAGGATAACCTCAGGGCACTTGGCAATTGCTGCAGGTACTGCAAGCATTAGTGCTGTTGATACAAGTGGTGCTGAACCTCCAGGAACATAAAGACCAACAGAGTCAATTGGGTGAGTGTGAGTTTCACTAACAATACCAGGGTAGGTTTCTAACTTTACACATTTAGGCTCTTGAGCTGCGTGGAATTTAGAAATGTTTGTATAAGCTGTGTCGATAGCTTCCTTTAAATCAGCGTCAACACGCTTGCAGGCAGCTTCAATCTCACTTTGAGTCCATTCTAAATTTTCACCCTCGAATTTATCTAGGGTCTTTGAAAATTCAAAAAGGGCGCTATCGCCCTCTTTACGGATACGTGAGATGATGTTTGATACAATCTCCTGCACTTTGTCTGATGAGCTTTGTGCAGGTCTTGTCAGCGCATCTAGTTTTTCAGAGTCGCTAAGATTATTCCAAATTTTAATTTCCATCTTTTTATCCTTTATATGAGGGCCTAAGCCCTCATTTAAAACTAGCCTAGCATCTTCTCAATTGGTACAACAAGAATAGATGTAGCGCCTAGCTCTTTTAATTGTTCTAATGTTTCCCAGAATAGCTTTTCACGTGATACTACATGTAGTGCTACATGATCATCGCTACCCTCTAGAGGGATAATTGATGGATTCTCAGCACCAGGTAGAATTGCTCTGATAGCTTCTAGCTGAGCCTTAGGAGCATTCATCATGATGTAGCGGCTTTCTACAGCTGACATAACGCCCTTGAAACGCTCGATTAGAAGATCAGCAATAGCCTGCTTCTCTGGGTATAAAGGCTGGTCACGACTGATTAAAACTGCCTTTGAGGTGTAAATGGTCTCAACTTCCTTCAGACCATTTGACTGAAGAGTAGCACCAGTACATACAAGGTCACAGATTGCATCAGCAAGACCTGCGCGAGGAGCAACCTCAACAGAACCTGTTAGCAGTACTGATTTGAAGTTAACACCTTCTTTTTTCATTACACGGCGTAATAGGTGAGGGTAGGTGGTTGCAATCTTGCAGCCTTCCAGATCCTTAAGTCCAGTCCACTCGTGCTCAGTAGGAACTGCAACTGACAGTCTGCAGTCACCGAAGTTTAACTTTAATACCTCGTTATAACCGGTGTATAAACCATCAACTTCACGCTGCATGGTGGTTTCTTCTAAAACGTTCTGACCTACGATACCCCAGTCAACTACATGATCCATAATTAAACCAGGAATATCATCATCGCGTACTCGCAAAATGTCGATTGGCAGATTCTCAGCATGTGCAAGTAGATGATCACGGTTAGCAGAAATTTTAATACCACTGCTCTTGAATAACTTTAATGTCTCATCTGTAAGACGACCGGATTTCTGAATTGCAATACGTAGGCGCTTCTTATCGCTGCCCTGATTCTCGCTACATGCTTTGCAAGTACTCATAATAAACTCTTTAAAAATATACTTAATGTAAATTATTGATAAATAAACGTGGAGACACAGTCTCCTGACCTTAATAGTGTATCACATATTGTAACGTTTTAAGAATTTTCAAAAAGCTATAAATTTGTAATTTATTAGTGCAAATTTTAGAAAACAGCTTGATTATATATAATCGAAAAAATTAAATTTCCTTTTTTATGAAAAAACATTAATTCTCACATATCTAGTTATAATTATTTGGTTTATAAATAATTAACTAAACTAAAATATACAAAAATAACTGTTATTAAAGGAAAGAATTATGGAGAATAAAAAAAATCACAGTTTATTCAACTGACTGCTACCACAAGTGCATGAAATAGGAATGCGAAGTCTTTAAAGCTAATAACATGGATTGGATTTTGTGTCAGTGTGAGTCGGATGATGATTTAATCAAAAAATTAAAGGACGCAACTTCTGTATGCAATATGTACGCAAAATTTACTGATAAGGTTTTTGACAACCTTCCAAAATTAAAATGCATTGTCCGCTGTGGAGTTGGCGTTGATAACATTGATCTTTAATCTGCAACTCGTCATGGAGTTCAGATCTGCAATGTTCCTGATTACGGTACTAGCGAGGTCGCAGATCACGCCTTTGCTCTGATGATGTCATTAGTTCGCAAAATTGACGCTGCTAACAATGCAGTACAGCACGATAAGGTATGGAATTATGACCACTTGATTCCAATAAAACGATTATCTAAGATGGTGGTGGGAATAGTAGGTTTCGGTCGTATCGGTCAGGCTTTTGCAAAAAGAGTGGAAGCCTTTGGCTGCAGGATTTTAGTTAGTGTTCGGCATGAAGTACCAGCTTTGGTAAAAGAAAAATTCAGCTATGTAAACTTTGTAAGTCTTGATGATCTTTTAAAAGGATCTGATGTGGTTTCTTTACATTGTGCTTTAAATTCAGATAACAGAAAGTTTATTAATGCTGATGCCTTTTCAAAAATGAAGAAAGGCTCGTATCTTATTAACGTATCACGTGGCGGTTTAGTTGATGAGGAAGCTTTAGCATCAGCACTTAAAGAGCAGAAGCTAGCTGGTGCAGGTCTTGATGTTCTTGTAAAAGAGCCACTGACAGATGATTGTCCTCTAATAGGTGCTCCAAACCTTATTATCACACCTCACATTGCATGGTACTCAGAAGAAGCATCCTCTGATAAAAAGAGAATGTGTGCTGAGGAAGTAGTACGAGGAGCTTTAGGTCAGAAAGTTCTAAATCCTGTAAATCACTTGTAATTCTCATTATTGCCACATGTTATTTGTGGCATTTTCATTATATTAATGACATGTCTATTATTACTCTAGAAGTTAGTCAAGAACCTACGTGCTAGGTAGAAAAGAAAGATTGAATTAATGAAACTCTGGACACAAGTGTGCCGTTATTGATTTTTTAAAATTTGCGGGGGGGTATCGCCAAAGTGGCGGATGGAGTGAGATTCGAACTCACGGAGGGCGCGAACCCTCGACGGTTTTCAAGACCGTTGCATTCAACCGCTCTGCCATCCATCCGCAGAATTGATACATTAAAGGCAAGTAAAATGCCAGGTAAGTAAAGTTTTTCATCCACCTTTTAAGTGGCGGATGGAGTGAGATTCGAACTCACGGAGGGCGTAAACCCTCGACGGTTTTCAAGACCGTTGCATTCAACCGCTCTGCCATCCATCCGTAGAAAACGTAAAGAATTATAATGATTTTTAAGAAAAAATAAAGCTTTTTTGTGATTTTTTTTTATTTATTTTTTAGAAAGTGATTTTTATGCGCTTTATTAGTAGCTAAAAAAGTAAGCAACTAAAGTTAATAACCTTCAATTTAGAAGATTTTTGGTCATTAACTTATGATTTCTAATCATAAATATTCATACCCAGGTCCTTAAGAGTTTTTTCTTTTAAAGCCTGGTTGGTTCACGATCTGCCACAAAAGTAATGGCAGATCTTTAATTAACAATCGATCTCGCTGAGATGGCTTTGAGCGTTTACAGCAC
>JAAYPN010000135.1 GCA_012519775.1 Aeromonadales bacterium
ATATAATTATAAAAATAATCTTTTGGCTATAATTACCATAAAAAACAATAATGCAATTAAAAGATAAATCAAAGGCGAATTATGCAGCATTCAGCAAGTGGACTAGGATTATTTAAGTTAAGCTGGCCAATATTTATTGACCTTAGCATGCACTTTACAACGGTAATCATCAATACCGTGATGGCTAGTATGCTTTCACTGCAGGCAGTTGCTGAGTTAAACGTAGGTTCTCAAGCTTTTCAGCTTGCTTTTACCTTATTCAATTTTGTAAACATCGGTGTATGCGTATGCTGTGCTCAGGCTCTTGGCAATGGTAACATGCAGATGGTACGCAGAATCATCCATGTTGGCTTTGGTCTTAATATTATCTGGGGTATTGCCATAGGACTTATTTGTTTCTTTGGTGCATCTACCATCTGTCATCTGATGAATATCCCTGATGATATTTTTGAAGTATCAAAGCATTATTTAATGATTATCTCAGTAATGTTCATTGCTGAGGCATTAAATCTGTGTTCAAGTGCGATTTTACGTGCATATGGCTGTACCCGTGATCCTATGTACATCAATACAGCTGCAAGCGTACTTGTAATTATTTTAAATTATCTGCTGATGTTCGGTCATTTAGGTCTTCCTAAGCTTGGAATTTATGGCGTTGCAATCAGCGTGGTATTTTCGCGTTATCTGTCAGTAGGCTTTCTTGTTTATCTTGTATTAAAGCGCACAAAGGTAAGAATCATTCCAAAGTTTGTCTTTGTGATGAATAAAAAGATCTTACGTCAGATCTTTGCAATCGGACTTCCTGGAGCTGGTGAGAATCTGACATGGAATCTGCAGTTTCTGTTTATGACTTCAGTTGTAGGTACTTTCGGAACAATTGCTCTTGCAACACAGGGTATTTATTTCCAGATGTGTGGTCTAATCATGCTGTTCTCAATTTCAGTTGGTATGGGAACAGAGATTCTGGTTTCACATTATGCAGGCGCTAATAAAATTGGACTTGCAAACAAGCAGCTTTTACATTCAGTAAAGATCGGTATCATCACAACATCAGTTTTATCAATAAATATTCCATTATGGATTGGACCTCTTGTATTCTCATTATTTACAAGTGATCCGCTAGTCCTATCCATGGCTAAGCCTATTTTTATGGTGTCGGTTGTAATGGAAGTAGGAAGAATTCTGAACATTATTATTATCAACTCATTAAGAGCTGTTGGCGATACCAAGTTCCCAATTGTTATGGCAGTTATATCAATGTGGGGAATTTCAGTACCTGTAGGATGTTTCCTTGGTATTCATATGGGGATGGGGTTACTTGGCGTATGGATCGGCTTCTGCTGTGATGAATGTGCCCGCGGTATTATTATGTTAGTGCGCTGGTTATCTAAAGGATGGGTTCCAGCTGCAAAGAGAAACTACAGAATTAACTACATGAAAAAAAAGTCCAAGACTAATCTAATAAAGGCATAAGTACCATTTTGGGGCGTTAATTTATTTTAGTTCACATACTCTTTTTGTGATATAGTTATCTAATCTACTTTTTTTGACAGGTGAAACCATGTTTTTTGATCGTATCGAGGCTGCTCCTGCAGATCCTATTTTAGGTTTAAATGATGCTTATAATAACGATCCTAACAAGGATAAAGTAAACTTAGGCGTTGGTGTTTATCAGAATAATGAAGGCCAGACAGTGATCTTAAACAGCGTTAAAGCAGCTGAGAAGATCTTGCTTGAGACCGAGAATACCAAGTCATATCTACCAATTACAGGTCTTCCACTGTATGGTCGTTTAGCTCGTGAGCTAATCTTTGGTGAAGGTTCTGAGTTTGTAGACGGCGGCAGAGCAGTTTCATGCCACTGCCCAGGTGGTACCGGAGCATTACGTATTGGTGCTGACTTACTACATCAGCAGAACATTGCAACAACCATCTGGATTTCTGATCCAACTTGGGCAAACCACTATCAGATCGCTACCTCTGCTGGCTTAAAGTTTGAGCGTTACCCATATTATGACAGAGCAAACCACAACCTAGCTTTCGATAGAATGTTAGAGACTCTATCACAGGCTAAAGAAGGCGACGTAGTTTTAATGCACGCTTGCTGTCATAACCCAACCGGTATCGACCCAACTCAGGAACAATGGGAAACCATCGCAAAGTTCCTAGCTGAGAAGAAGTTAATTCCATTTATTGACTTTGCATACCAGGGCTTTGGCAATGGTATTGAAGAGGATGCTCAGGGCGTTCGCACTATCGCTAAGTACAATAAGGAAATGTTAATCGCAAGCTCATTCTCAAAGAACTTTGGTTTATACAATGAGCGTGTTGGTGTACTAACAGTAGTATCAGCTGACGCTGAAACTGCAGCTAAGGTATTATCACAGGTTAAGATTGCTGTACGTAGTGCAATTTCTAATCCTCCTGCACACGGCGAGAAGGTTGTAACAACTATTCTTTCAGATAAGAATTTACGTGCTCAGTGGGAAGAAGAGTTAAAGTCAATGCGTGACCGCATCCAGACTATGCGTTCATTACTATCTGAGAAGTTAAAGGCAGCTGGTGCTTGTAACTTCGACTTTATCAACGAGCAGAATGGTATGTTCTCATTCTCTGGTTTAGATAAGGATCAGGTAGCTGCATTACGTAAAGATTTCGGTGTATACATTGTAGGTTCAGGCCGTATCTGTGTAGCCGGCATCAATACAAACAACATCGATTACGTTGTAAATGCAATTGCATCAGTTATAAAGAAATAATCTTAAGATAAATTTCTAAATAGGGGAGCGAAAGCTCCCCTTTGTCATTATATGCAGCTGTGTTTTTAAGGAACTGCTAACTTGACTGATATTCTGATTATCATCTTATAAGAACTGTTGTTTTTTGAATTTTAAAGAAATTTTTTTAGTGCAATAAAGAATTGATTGAATATTAATGTCAATCGATCTCTCATTGAGCAAAAGTCTAGTATAATTAAATAGAGGCTGATAATGATTGATGCCTTCCTTACGAGATATATAAAATATATGAAACTACAGCTTACAAGTTTAAAAAACAACATCATTTTTAAAGTGGTGTTTGTAGTATTTGGAGTGTACTTCTTGTACGTACTGATGGTTGGTTTATTTCCGACAACCAGTCCGAATGCGTACGAGCCACCTAAGTTAGATGACACTGCAACAGATAAGGATAAAGCTACTGTTCTTGCAGATGCGGTTACACATTCAATAGGCATTCAACTAAATTCTTTCTTTGGCTGGATCCCAAACGACTTATTATTAGTACCAAAGGTCATTGATAACATCACTTCCTATCAGGAAGGTGTTATTTATGCAACAAGACCTGCATCAGATATCATTGCCAAAACAGCATCACGTTTTGGTAAGAATGACACTATGGATGGTCGTCTTGTAGATGCAACCTCAAGATATTTTGTGTACTCAACAACTGAGTGGGGCTTCTGGTTTATCTACGATGCCGAAGGTCGTTACAAGCTGGGTATCGAGAATTGGAAAGCATGGGCTCAGTCAATTGATTCTGGCGCTAAGAATGCCGGTGTGTATAATTTAAGATCAGATGATGTTTACTCAATCTTAAAGTACTGTTATCAAATGCTTGAGTTTGCTGTTGGTACTTTAAATGACGAGAACATCAGCCACTTTGATTCTGACAACAGGATCTACTTTGCCAAGGGCGTTGCAGCAGTTGTTGAGGACGTCTTTAAGGGCTTAATTGCAGTTGATTCTTCAGTTGTTGAGCGTGGCGGTCAGGGAAATGTAACTGCAGCTTTAAACAGATTAAGTTACATCCGTGACTTTAACCCAATGTACATTGTAGCTGGTGGTAATGCAATAGGTGATGCTATGTTACCTAACCATGTTGCATCCATTGCCCGTCATATTGATGTTGCAAGCAATCGCATCAACGACATTATGCAGTCAATGGAAAAATAGTCATTCATGTTAAAAGGCCTGTTCAACTTTTTCGAAAGCTTAGTCCCTCCATATACACAGTTAAAGGAGGGAGTAATTCCTAAAAGTCTGATAGGCTTTATATCTTTCTTTTCAAAAGATCTATCTAAATTCTTTATTGCAGTAGGCTTTTTAAATGCCTTAATTGCAGTAGGTGAAGCGCTGTTTTTTGTAAGCTTAGGCTTTCTTGTAGACTGGACTTCATTAACTCCGCCACAGTATTTTTTAGAGAAGCATGGCGGTTCACTTTTTATCATGCTTTTAGGTGCAGGCGTAATGCTGCCTATAGCATCTGTGCTGCATTCTCTTTTAATTCATCAGACATTATCAAGTAACTATGCCATGCTCATCCGCTGGCATCTGCACTCATATCTTTTAGGTCAGTCAATTTCATTTTTCAATGAGATTTTTGCAGGCTCTCTTGCTAACAAGGTTATGCAGACATCTATGGCTGTAAGAACAGCCATGATGAAACTTATAGATGTCGTAGTACATCTTGTGGTGTATATCGCTACTATGATCTTCATGCTAAGCTCTGCAAATCCGTATCTTTGTCTGCCGCTAATTATCTGGCTTGTAGTGTACTCACTGTCTTTGTACATCTATATTCCGCAGCTAAGACGAGCATCAAAGGCACAATCTGATGAACGCTCAATGATGGTTGGCAGAATTGTAGACAGCTACACTAATATCTCAACTGTAAAACTCTTTGGCGGTAATGGGAAAGAGGCAAGCTTTGCCAAATCTGCTATGGAAAAGTTCAGACAGTCTGAATATAAGGCGCTTAGAGTACTTACCTTGTTTGATGTAAGCGTGCAGTTTATGAACTACACACTTCTGATTTCTCTGGTGATGCTCTCGTTATGGCTGTGGTCTAATTATCTGGTGACACCTGGCGCACTTGCAATAGCGGTAGCTATTGCCATTCGCATGATTAATATGTCTAGATGGATCATGTGGGAGGTAGGAGCCATCTTTGAGAATCTTGGAATTGTCTATGATGGTATCAACACTGTAGCAAAACCTATTGCGATTAAAGATCCTGAGCCTGAAAACTGCAGAAAGCTTGATGGCTTTGAAAAGAATATCGAGTTTCGCGATGTCTCATTTGCCTATAAACAGAATGTTGATGTATTGCATGATCTGAATCTGACTATTAAAAAAGGTGAGAAGGTCGGTATTGTAGGTACAAGTGGTGCCGGCAAATCCACACTTGTAAATCTGCTGTTGCGTTTTTACGATGTAAAAAGCGGTCAGATTTCAATTGATGGCGTGGATATCCGTAATCTAAAACAGGATGATCTGCGTGAAATGTTTTCAATGGTAAGTCAGGAAACAGCACTTCTGCACCGAACTGTAGGACAAAACATAACTTACGGCTTAGATGGTATTGTCGATGAAGAGTCCATTAAAAAGGTGGCTCAGGCTACAGACTCTTTAAACTTTATTGAAAATTTAAGCGATTATCGAGGCGGTAACGGCTTTGATACGCTGGTAGGTGATAGGGGCGTAAAACTCTCTGGCGGTCAGAGACAGAAGATCTCACTTGCCCGTGTTCTTTTAAAGAATGCTCCAATACTAGTTTTAGATGAGGCAACCTCAGCATTAGACTCACAGAGCGAAAAGGTAATTCAGGATAATCTTTTAAAAGTTATGGAAGGCAGAACTGTTATTGCTATCGCCCACAGACTCTCAACTCTAAAGAGTATGGACAGGATTGTTGTTTTAGATAAGGGCAATATCATTGAGGTTGGTACTCATGAAGAGTTACTTTCTCAAAACGGTATTTATAAAAAACTATGGCAGCTTCAGACTGATGGCTTTATCAGTGAACTGCACATTGGTGAATAAAAAAAATAAAAAAAATTAATCTATTTTCTTTCGCATAAATAAGCCAAGATAGAGTGTTTTATTGATCATAAAAAGGTGATCTGGTTAAAAAAATGTTTGACAGAGAAAAATAAAAGTCTATAATGTAATTCCGTTGTCACGCAAGACAACAACAAATAAAACCAAGCGTTTTATAAAGTTCTTTAAAAATCAGTACGGACAATCTGTGTGGGCCCTTGAAAGAGGGTTTATAAAAAAACGAAGTGTTGAAAGCTAAAGCTGAAGGA
>JAAYPN010000136.1 GCA_012519775.1 Aeromonadales bacterium
TCTTGCTGGAACTGATGTGGCTACAAACAGCAGAACCAAACAGATGCGTCCTTGCTCTATGTGCCAGAGACTTATTCTAAATGCTCAGATTGCCCTTGTGGTAATGAGAGATGTTGACGGTAATCTTGTTTACTCCGATCCACTAACCTGGGAAGATGATTTACCTGAAAGGATCGCAAAAGAACTAGGTAACGAGAAATAACCATCTATAATTAGCAATTGAAGACAGGTCTTTGAACCTGTCTTATATTTACAACTTAAATTATTCTTCAGT
This sequence comes from Aeromonadales bacterium, assembly GCA_012519775.1. GTDB lineage: Bacteria > Pseudomonadota > Gammaproteobacteria > Enterobacterales > Succinivibrionaceae > Succinivibrio. Next base: position 275 of record JAAYPN010000136.1, read on the forward strand.
CAAATCAGGCTGTTCGCCGTACCTTAATTTGGCTTTGTTGCACTCAAGAACTGCTTTACGGCAGTTTTCTCCATCTACAACATTTACTTTTGCGCCACCGACGAATACACCGAATTTACTAGCATTTTGCACGAATGTATTTGTATTTGGCTCTGCTGTTAGAGTTAAATGATTTGGAGAGAATTCAGATTCTGTAGAGATTTTGTGAACACCTGGCTGTACGTTAACTAAAAAGTAAACACTTCTTACTGACTCACCAATAAAATTAGAATCAACGTATAGAGATTTCTTTAAAGCAGAGCCTGCAATTGAACCATCTCTATAGATAAACGATAGATTTTTTTATCTTGTTATAAAAATGAATAGTATTTTAAACACTCAAGCGCTTTCTTGAATACATAGAATAAGTAAAAAAGATAAGTAACAAGTCAGTGCAACTGCATGGCAATTGCACTTACCTATTATTTGTTATTCTTCAGGAACAATCCGTGGATAGGTGATCTTAGGTCTTAAATCAATCTTGTCAGGATCGTAATTACGTCTCTCATTACAATTCATGTCAGAGATTGTCTCAAGATCAGGAGTTGAGATATCAAAATCATAAAGCTTGCAGTTCTGCTCTAGCTTTTCAGGGGTATTTGCCTTTGGGATGGCAACAATACCACGCTGAATACACCATCTTAAAATAATCTGTGAAGCTGTAGCCTTATAATAATCACGCATACAGATAAGTCTTGGATCATCAAGTATCAGACGCCCCTCTGATCCGAATGGTGAATAAGCCACTACATCAATCTTGTTTTTGCGGCACCATCCTATTAACTCAACTTCAGTGTTCAACGGATGGATTTCTGTTTCATTAACCTGAGGCACAACAGTGGCACCATGCTCAAACAGACTCTTGATATGATGAATTTTAAAGTTGCTTACACCAATTGATCTGCACAAGCCTTCTTTTTGTAGTTTCTCAAGCTCAAGATAAACCTCTTCATAGCCTTTGATTGGCCAGTGCAAAAGGTATAAATCTACATAATCAAGGCCTAGTCTTTCTAATGAATCTAAAAGAGCCTGTCTTGGATTATTGTAATCCTCAACCCAAAGCTTTGTAGTCACAAATATTTCTTCACGTGGAATACCTGAGTCTGCAATAGCTCTGCCAACGCTCTTTTCATTACAGTAGATCCTTGCAGTATTGATTAGTCTGTATCCTAAATCAAGTGCGGTCTTAACTGTGTTATAGGTATCTAAGCCACCACTGATTCTATAAACGCGCAGGCCTAATAAAGGCATCTTCACGTCATTATTTAAGGTGATGGTGGATTTTAAATTCAGTGCCATTAAATTAAATCTCCTATGCTTCTTTCATCATCTCATATGCCTTTACAAGAACACTCTCGTTAGCGCCTAACTCATGCATATGACAGGATAAGTAATTTCTGAATCTTCTAGCACCTTTCTCTCCATTAAAGAGGTTGATTACATGATTACCAAGATAATGGATTCGATTTCCCTGTGCTACAAAATCCTTTGCAAATTCAACGACCTTGAAAAATACTTCATCTTTAGTAAGTATAGGTGTATTTTCACCATATATTCTACTATCAACTAAAGCTAATAAATATGGATTGTCCATAATGGCGCGGCCTAGCATCACCCCCTGCACCTTTTTAAGCTGCTCAAGACAATCCTCAATAGTTAAAATACCACCATTGATGGTAATGGATAAATCAGGAAAATACTCATATAAGGCATATACCCTGTCATAATCAAGTGGTGGTACAGTGCGGTTTTCCTTTGGAGAAAGACCGTTTAACCAGGCTTTTCTAGCATGGAGAATGATATGACGTGAGCCTGTAGAATATACTGCATCAACAATTTTTCTGGTGTATTCAAATGAATCAAGATCATCCACACCAATTCTTGTTTTTACTGTTACAGGAATAGATACAGCATCCTGCATAGCCTTAAGACAGTCACTAATCACCTCAGGAGTCTTCATTAAAATGGCTCCAAAGCTTCCTGACTGCACCTTATCTGACGGACATCCTGCGTTCAAATTTATGGCACTGTAACCGAATTTCTCACCAATCTTACAGGCCTTAGCAAGAACCTTAGGATCAGATCCTCCAAGTTGCAGTGTGCATGGATTTTCATTTTCCGCATCATGGTCAATTAAATACTCTTTTCCATGAGTTAATGCCTGAGCTGCAATCATTTCTGTATAGAGCATGGCTCTTTTTGACATGAGTCTTGCAAAGCGCCTGAAGGTACGATTGGTTACATCAATCATAGGTGCAACAGAAAAGGTATCGGCTTTAGTAAAAATTGAAGGATTGTCTTTTGTCATAGGCTTTTATAAAGTAAAGGCGGACTATGTCCGCCTCGATTAAATCAGTGATTATTAGCAGCTTTCTTCAGCAATCATCATCTTTTGTATGGACTCGTCCATATACTTTCTGTCGATTGCAGGAAGTGTTGATGTGATTGATGTTACAAGGCTTGTGATCTTCTTGCCGTTGGCATCATCTGGTTTTGACAGATACTTACCAATGCGTTCACCTAGTTTCTCCATCTGTTCCTGGTCAATACCACGGGTTGTTGCAGGTAATGATGAGAAGCGAACAGCATCAAACTTGATCTTTGGATCATTGGTTAATACCTGAGTGATTCTTACATGAATACCTAAATCAGCAAGCAACTCCTGAGCACCGCGAGCTGAGATTGCGCAGGTCTTAGTATCAATCATTACAAGGTGAGATAAAGTACCGTTTGAAATGATCTTCATGCCGCCTTTCTGTAAGCCTGCAGCAAGAGCCTGTGAATTGGCAATAACGTCATGGCAGTACTGTTTAAAGCCATCGTTTTTCATCTCATGTAATCTTGCAGCTAAAGCACATAGCTGTGGAGACATTAAACCGTTATGGCCAGCTAAAACTTCAGCACGCTGAATGACACCTGCAAGTTCTCTCTTGCATAGAATTACCGCAGCCTGAGGTCCCTGCATAGCACCGTGAGTTGAGAATGTCACTACATCAGCATATTTTGTAGGATTCTCAAGTGCGCCTGATGCAGTTAATCCTGCAGTCTGAGAAAGGTCACACCACAGTAATGAGCCGTTTTCCTTTGCAATCTTCTGGAAACGCTCAAAATCGATTTGCATTGAGTAATTAACTGGAGACACGATGATTAGCTTTGGCTTGTTCTTTACAGCTAAAGCTTCAATCTCGTCCATGTTTAATTCCTGAGTCTGAGGATCGATACCGAAGTTTACAAATCTGTATACTAGAGTTTCGTTGTTGCAGTGCTCTTTTTTACGTAAATCAAGAGACATAACAACGTCACCACGCTGTGTCAGAGCCTTGAATACAACACGTGATGCAGCTTCAATGGTAATGGTCTTTACTGTTGCAAATGGAGCATCAAAAACATCACATAATCTTGTAACCACAAGCTTCTCTAATGTGTCTGTCTTACCAAGATTTAATGAATTTGATGAATTTACAAGAACACTACCCATAATGGATGCACAGATTGGAGAGGTACTATTCTCATCTGGTATAAAGGAAATACTTGCATGCTGTCTTTCAATTTCCTTTACAAAGTATGAATATAGTTCTTTATCAAACTGTTTTACCAAATTTAGGGAATTCATAACATATCCTCAACTTATTATAATAGTATGAAATTATAGCAAATTTTTATAAAAATTTCCTTTTGTAGCTATAACTATCAGTAAAAAGGCCATACCACAGGAATAACTAAAATACAGACTATCCAACCAATAAAAATCAGTGGAATACCTACTTTAAAGTAATCCTTAAAATGAAGACCTGAAGGTCCTAGAATCAATGTATTACATGGTGTGGCTACAGGTGTTGCAAAGGAGCATGAAGAACCGATTGCACAGGTGATAACAGCACCATATGGTGATACACCAAGTTTTGTTGCAATACTCATTGCAATAGGAATCAGTAGTGATGCAGTGGCTGTGTTTGGCATAAACTGGGTTAGTGTAGATGCAACGATAAAGATTGCTGTGATAATTACCCTGTCTGTCAGATTATCGCCTAAAAGTGTCACAATAGTGTTGGCAATAAGCTCACCTGCACCTGTTTTCTGTATGGCAGCTGCAATTGGCAGCATACCAGCAAATAAAAAGATGGTTACCCAGTCAATACCCTTATAAGCTTGCTTTTCACTGATACAGCCTGTAACCACACAAAGTAGTGCTGCAATTAAACTTACCATAGCAGGTGACAAACCTGGAATACCGATGATTAAGCCTAAAACCACAAAGATTAGGATTAAAACAGCAAGAACTCTCTGTTTGTGTGTACCTTTAATACCGCGTGACTGAGCAATATAACCATTGTCAGCTGACTGCTCTGGAAGTAGTTTGCGACCAAAGAAATACATAAAGGCAACTGATGCAATTGAAAGTGGACCGCCTACATAGGCAAATTCAAAGAAACCGTATGGTTCAAGACCATGAGCCTCCATTTCCGCTACAGCAAGCATATTAGGAGGAGTACCGACCATAGTCAGGTTACAGCCGACATTAGCAGCAACAGCAAGTGCCATTAGAATAGGAGCTGGTGGCAGTTTTGCTGAAAAACATACACCTAATACCATTGGCAGAAGACAAGCCACAGTACCTGTATTAGAGGCAAAAGCTGACATCACAATAGTAAGTAGCATCAGAGCCACCATTAGTGCTCCCAGACCTGTTCCTACCTTTTTTACAATGTAATTACCAATACACTGAGCAAGGCCTGACTCAAGCATGGCGGCACCTACTACGAACATGCCGCCAAAGAGGATAACTGTGCTGTTTGAAAAACCAGAAAAAGCTTCTTTTGGCGTTAAAATGCCAACAAATGTCAGAACCACAGTTCCAGATAAAGCAGTCACTGCAATAGGAATGTATTCTGTTACGAACAAGAATGCGACAACAGCTAATACGATAAGAGTGATAATTGCCTGATCCATAAGCATCCTTATAACTTTCTGTTTTTTCTTTAATTTATGGCTCAATTAATTATTTCGGGGTGATCTAAATTAGATCACAAACAAAAAGGGCGCTAATCTTTAAAATTGTAAAAAAAAAATACAAACACAATTTTGAGAGTAACGCCCAATGCTTAGTATACA
>JAAYPN010000137.1 GCA_012519775.1 Aeromonadales bacterium
AGTCTAGTTGAAGGTCAGAGCTAATATTTAGGCTCTAACCTTTTATTGTTTGGGAAACGCCGTATGCCGAACGGCACGTACGGTGTTGTGAGAGGAGTGAGAGGTAATCTCTCCTCCTACTCGATTTCTTCTATGTTAGAACTACTTTCTAACTAACAGAACGCCACTTTCTAAATGATTGGTATAAGGGAACTGATCAAAAAAAGCGAGTTTTTCAATATTATGTGTTTTGGTTAGTGCCTGCAAATCTTTAGCTAAAGACTCGGGACCGCATGAGATATAAATAACTCTATCAAAACTAGCTGTAAAATCTAAAGCCTCTTTATACTCAAGACCAGATCTTGGAGGATCAATAAGAAGTGTATTTAGGTTGTACTCATTTACATCAATATCAGCCAGTTTTAGACGGTTAAATTCACGAACACCTTCTAGCGCCTGAGCTACTTCTACAGCAGATAATCTTGCAATCTTAGTGTTGGTAATATTGTTTTTCTTGATATTCTTAAGGGCAGTTAATGTAGGAACACGAGATACCTCTGTAGACATAACCTTTCTGAAAAGATCTGCAAGACATACAGTGAAAGTACCGCTACCGCAGTAAAGTTCAATCAGATCAACATCTTTGCAGTTTTTGCAGCAGTCACGAGCAAATTGAACCATGTGCTGACAGGCATAGATATTAGGTTGAGAAAAATTACCTTCAACCTGGTATAGGAAAAAATCCTTATCTTTAGTATGGATAGTTTCAAGAACAGTATCGGTATCAACGAGGATAGACTGTTTTCTTGCTCTTCCAATGAAGTTTGCAACAAGACCTTCTTTATTAAAGTTCTCTTTTAACTCTGTTGCAGCGGCTTTAAATGCATCTTCATCAATTTTTTTATGGAAGTTTAAGGCAATAACAATTTCTCCTGCCTGATTACTTAAAAAATCAACCTCAAAAAGCCTTTCATTAAGGATTTTATAATTCATTAAATACTTTTTAAGTAGTTCCATTGATTTATTGATGGCTTTAGAACCGACAGGAAATGTTTCTAGTTCAATTCTTTTTCTTGGTTTGGTTTTAGGCTCAAACATACAGAAGTTAAAATCTGTATGATCGTCATTGAAGTAAACGCTAAACTCAGTTCTCATTCTGTAGAACTCAGCTGGAGACTCAAAAATCTGTGGTTCAGGTAAAGTTAAATTATTTTTTTTGAGTAAATTAAGCACAGTCTCGATTTTTTCATTAAGATATTGTGAGTAATTTGTAGGATCGGTAGTACCAATTAAAGTTTTTAACATAATCTTACATTTCCAAAATAAAATATAAGAAGAGATCTTAAATTGTCAGAGAGTAAAGTCAAAGCAAAAAGAGTACTTTTTTTTGATTCTGGAGTCGGTGGACTTTCTATATATAGGGCAGTACGCGCCATAAATAATGATATAGAAGCTTATTATCTGTTTGATAATGAATGTTTTCCTTATGGTGATAAAGAAGATGTCTTTTTAATTGATAGGGTAAAAACGCTGATTGAAAGTGCAAGTAATCAATTTGATTTGAGTGCAATTGTAGTTGCCTGCAACACAGCAAGTACAGTAGCGTTACCTGAGTTACGTGACCATATTAAACTTCCTATTGTAGGTGTGGTACCTGCGATTAAACCTGCAGCAAAAGTTTCTAAAAACAAGATTATCGGGTTACTAGCAACTCCAGGTACTATCTCAAGAAAATACACAGACAATTTAATCAGTGAATTTGCAAGTGACTGTAAAATCATTAAAGTTGGTGATGCAAATCTTGCGATTATTGCAGAAAAGAGATTATCTTCCGGGTTTGTTGATAAAAAGGCAATTGCAAGAATCGTAGCTCCATTTTTGAATAACGATGAGTCAAAAAGACCTGATACTGTGGTTTTAGGTTGTACTCATTATCCATTTGTAAAAGATGTTATTCAGGAAATCATGCCAAAGGTAACCTTTATCGATTCAGGCGAAGCAATTGGTAGAAGAGTAAAAGATGTGATTAAAGGTTCGGAATATATTGAAACTCAGGAAAAAAAAGATCGTGTTTTCTATACAGGAACACTAAAGAACTTTGATGAGAGACTGAAAATGGTAAGAACCTTTGGATTTAAGAATTTAGAACAGTTCAACATCTAATATTTTTTCGAGAAAAAGATAGATGGCAGGTTAATAGAATATTTATAAATAGATAATATTTGAAGAGATAATATTATTAAAATTTTTTTAAAGCATAAACCGCATAAAAAAGCCAATATTGGAAAATAATATGAATTTTTAGAAAAATTATTAAAAAATGTTTGACATGAACTAAAAAATCAGTAAAATGTGTTTCCGTTGTCTCGCAAGACAACAACAAATAAAACCAAGCGTTTTATAAAGTTCTTTAAAAATCAGTACGGACAATCTGTGTGGGCCCTTGAAAGAGGGTTTATAAAAAAACGAAGTGTTGAAAGCTAAAGCTGAAGGA
>JAAYPN010000138.1 GCA_012519775.1 Aeromonadales bacterium
ACAACTAAAGAATACCGAAACGAAGTGGTCTTTTCAATTTCATATTTTAAAGAACTTAGATCCTGTAAAAAGATCTAAAGGGTAGCTATTGAGGCTTCATCTACCCACAGATATGCACGAAGCCTCATTTTTTATATCAAAATTGCCTATTTCAGAAATTACACCTTGAATAAGTCCGTTTTCATCTACAGTTGAATCTTGAAGATTAACTATTGATCCTTTTGCTGAGGTTGTAAAGGAGCTTATAGCTTATCGAGCAATTGCTTCGTCTATTTTTTTATTCTTAAAAACAAAAGGTTATAAAGGCGGATATTCAACTGTAAAAAGGTTCTGTAAAGAATTGAGAAAGCAGGAAAATAAATAGCCTTTTTAAGAAAATACTGTACCTAAATTTAGTGAAATACAATTTTAGTAGTAACGTAGAGTGAACAAATATCTGTGTAATCACCATTAAGTCCGCTCTGAAAATTTATATAATGTACCTAGCTATTCCCGTGATGTTAGCTCTTGCGGTCTTTATCCTTTTAAAAAATGTGCTTTAAAGATAGTATCTTTATAAAACATGATAGAATTGTTACAGTTTGATGGCGCCGATATCAGTCAAAAAAACGTATTTGCACATTTTGATATTTTATATTTAGTTAGAAAGGACAGTTCAATTGTTAAGTTATAAGCATGGGTTTCACTCTGGTAATCACGCTGACATTATAAAGCACATGACTTTATGTATTCTGCTTCGCCTACTTAACAATAAAGATAAGCCTTACACACTTATTGATACACACTCCGGATCAGGTTTATACAAGCTTGATGGCTTCATAGCTCAGAAAAATCAGGAGTACAAAACCGGTGTATCTAAGATTGAAAATAACGAAAAATTAAAAGAGCTTGTACCTGAGTTTTATGAGGTGCTTGAAGATGCCCGTGCAGAACTACCAAACAGTTATCCTGGCTCTCCTCTTTTTGAGGCTACACTAACACGTGACACAGATAAACTTACATTTATTGATTTACACCCAAATGAGTTTGAGAATTTAAGAAATAACTTCAAAAGAGATCATCGCTGTACCATTCAGTGCAGAGACGGACTTGAAGCATTAAATGCTCTATTACCTCCTACACCTCGTCGTGGTATTGTGTTTATCGATCCTGCCTATGAAGAAAAGAACGAGTACATTGAGCTTGTAAAAGCCATTAAGAACGGCCTTCACAAGTGGAATACAGGCGTTATTGCTATCTGGTATCCAGTGCTAGGAAAGCTAAGAGATCACTCAAAGAATTTAACTAATGATTTAAGACGTTTAGGTCTGCCATTATTACAGGCTGAGCTTTGTGTGGAACCACAAGATGATGTTTACGGCATGTGTGGCTCAGGTATGCTTATTATCAACTATCCATATAATCTTGATAAGTTGTTATCTCCTGTAGTAGATGAGCTTTACAAGAGCTTATGCAAAAAAGGCGGTAGCGCAAGACTAAAGGTACTAAATCCTCAGGAATAAGTTCACGTATGTGGCGTCTGTTGCTAAAACTTCATTTTGGAGTGCTGAAAGCCGGTTTTACCTGTGTTTTGGTCGTTTAGTCAGCTGTGACGCCTATGTACTTGTACTTACACGTTTTGCGCTTGCACTTAGCTTTTTATTCATCTATCTTGAGCTTGCAAAAAAGCTGGTGAAATTTACTCCACGGCAGAAGCTTCAGACTGTTTTTATTGAAGCTTTGCTTGGTATTCTCCTGCTGCTCTTCTTTTTATCAATCAAGCTATCAAATATCTCAATTGGCACTATTACACTTGCAGTAACCTGCTTTTTTAAAGCAATACTAGAGCCTTAAATTTTAAAGACTAAGCTTAAAGTACAAGACTTTTTGTACAGTTTGCTTATTGTCTTTGGCCTGCTTCTGATTTTCAATTTTGATACCAAATACAGATTAGGCATTGAAATCGGTTTTATATCAGCGCTATTTACCAGTGCCTTTACCATCTTCAACAAAAAGTCACATCTAACCTAAATACATACACCGCACTAAACTACGAGATGTTAGGTGGTATTCTTATTCTTGTAATGGTAAGTCCTGTATACCTGATCTTTAATGACATCAGTGATATTCACCTGTCATATTCAGATATTAGCTATCTTCTTTTGCTATCTACAGTATTTACAGCTTTGCTCTATCTTGTGATGATTGGTGTAACAGCAAAGCTAAGCGCATTTACAGAAAACCTGACCTTGAATCTAGAGCCTGTGTATTCGATATTATGGGCAATGGTGTTATTCAATAAGCAAAAGGAGCTTAACGGTTCATTTTATATAGGCGTTCTGCTGGTATTTTTGAGTGTGTTTTTACAGAATCGCAGTGTAAAACAAGGATAAGTTCTTAGAAGAACTTCTTTGACTTGAACTCGATAAATGATGAAAGCCACATTAGTGCGTTCTCATAGGCAAATAAGATCTCATGTCTTGAGAAGGTATTATTCTCAATAACACCATCAACATACTCAAGATCTAAAGATTCCATGCATTTAGCAATGTTAAGTGCAGTATCAAACAATGGCTCTGATGAACAGATGTCTTCAAGCTTCTTTTCAATATCAGATAATATTGCATCAAGTGAAGGTACGCTGTATGGATATAAAAGACCGATATTTGAGCATACACCAAGTGTAAATGCCCATGAGATATCAATCTCTGATGTCTTGCTAGAAAGCAACTCTTCAATAAATTTAGCTCTTATGAGGATCTGTTTTACAGGTTCATATTTCAGGAATTTTACATTCTCAGTATCATCATGATAGAACTCCTCTAACATCTGCAGGCACAACACACAGATTAATTTATGCAGAACTTCAGTGCTGCAGTCGTAGATTGTCTGCTCTATGCTTGTATAGATGAAAGCAACCTGAGTATCTTTCTGAAGAAAATCGACTAACTGAGGAATTGATGATTTAATATTATTTCTGTAAGAGATTAAATCGATAAACTTACCATAATTAGGACGAGCTTCTAAAAGCTCAGAGATAATTGATGGTATTGATTCATATGAACGCTTCTGGAGCTTATAGATGTAAGGATTGAATTTTACCTTTAATAAATCCTTTGAGAAGGTTGGACAGCAGACATAGTCAGCTCCAGCCTCAAAAGCAATAGATGCTTTATTTACGTTATCGCATCTATCACAGATAATTCTGATCCATGGAGCCTTTTTAGTGATATTGCGAGCTAAAATGAACTGCTCTTCAATATCTAAGGTCATGTCAATTACAGCATAGCTTATTGAACGCAATTCAGTGAACCAGTTTGTATACACAATGGTATATACATCAGCTGCAATGGTCATTGCATCACGACGCAGCATATTAACCTGGTGCTGGAAAGATGCTGAAGAATCCTGTCTGTCCTGCAGATGCAGAATGAATCTGTTAGCTGGTAATGGCTTTGCAAACTTTGTAACTTCAGATGAAAGAGGCAGCTCAGTCATTACGTGAATCTTAGGTTCTGTAAAGTTATCAATGTGACGACGGATAAAGAAACCGATTAAAACATGCTTTACATGTTTCTTTAATAACTCATCAGGACGGAAACTATTTTCGCCTGCTGTAAAGCGAAGATTGTAAGATAGAAGTCTTAATCTTTTGTCATAGATTGGTGTTCTTGTGAGAATATGGCATCTGTCTTTTGAGCGCACAAACTTAGGGGATCTATTAAAAGGATTAGAACCTGCTCTACCTGATGTAGGATCAGCTGTGGCTGTCAGACTGTTATTATTATTTAAATCCATACCAACTAAAAGTAAATAATACCTTACTCACAAAAATATAATTATAATCCAAATATTATAATTTTTATGACCATAATTTTCAAGACACACTATAGCGCTAATGACAGTTTCATCACCATTTTGAGATTGAATTATAACTTTTTCACGCCTGTATAATTTCAGGTAAATTATATCTGATCTTGAAAAGAAGCTGACATTATTTATTGTTAAGTTCTATAAGTGTGCACGCTTTAACAATTTCAAGCTCTGAAAAGGATTAAAAAAACGGAATGTTATACATTTGGATAATAAAATATATATTGTCACTGTAAAAAATTCGAGTAAGATCAACTAAATTATCTAGGAAAATTAATTATCATGTTCGAATTAAGACAATATTCTCTGCTGTTTTTAACAGCTACCATATGGGGCTCAGGCTTTATAGGTCAAAAGCTTGGCGTTGAATATATTCCATCATTTGCATTTACCTTTTACAGAACCTTAATCGGTGGTCTGTTTTTAATTCCAGTAATTCTCTTTTTAAAGCACCAGGCCATAAAACATAATAAAAAATCTAGAACAAGCTCAATGAGAATGTTTATATTAGGTTCATTATCTTGTGGCTTCTGCCTTATCCTAGGGGAGTCACTACAGCAGTTTGGTCTTGTGCACACCGATGTTAATAAAGCGAGCTTTATTACTTCTTTATATATGATCTTTGTGCCAGTAATTGGCTTCGTATTAGGTCATAAGACCAGCATCAAGATTCTATTCTGTTTGCTGCTCTCCTGCATTGGATTGTTTTTATTCTGTGTAAAAGACGGATTAGCTCTTCAAAGAGGTGATTTTCTGGTGCTTTTATGCGCTATAGCCTTTGCTTACCATATTCTTGTAATTGCCTACTTTATAAATCATGTAGATGGTGTGCTTCTATCCTGCGGTCAGTTCTTTTGCGCATCTGCAATGGGACTTATAATGATGCTTCTGACAGAGGTTCCATCAGTTGAGAATTTAAAAGCAGCTCTTCCTGCTCTTTTATATGTAGGTATCATGTCTAACGGTGTAGCCTATACACTGCAGATTGTTGCACAACGTGGCATTAACCCTACCATTGCATCTTTAATTATGTCACTAGAGTCAGTTATGGGGGCATTCTTTGGCGTAATTTGTCTTGATGAGATTATATCAAATCGTGAAATGCTAGGTGCTCTTTTAATGTTTACAGCAGTAATTCTTACTCAGGTTAAACTCACCTTCTTTAGAAAATCAAAAAAGTCCGCCGATTTGACCGAGAACCGTTAATTTTCTCTGCAAAATAACTGTATCTATTGTAAAATGACGTAAATTTTTTAGATTAAATTTGCATTAAAAAGGTTAATCATGACTTCTAATAAAACCTTATTAGTAACTAATGCTCTTCCATATGCAAATGGCCCAATTCACCTAGGCCATATGCTAGAGCACATCCAATCAGATATCTTCGTTCGTTTTAACCGTGCCATCGGCAACAAAGTTTTCTATGTTTGCGGTGATGACTGCCACGGTACTCCTGTAATGATTAAGGCAGCTCAGCTTGGCATTACTCCTGAGCAGATGATTGAGATCACTTCAAATGATCATGATGAAGATTTAAAAGGTTTCCTTGTAGAATACGACAACTACTACAGAACCCATTCAAAAGAAAATGAAGAGATTTCTTCATACATGTATAACAAGGCTTATGAGAACGGCTACATCAAGACTAAGACCATCTCTCAGCTTTACGATCCTGAAAAGAACATGTTTCTTCCAGACAGATTCGTTAAAGGTACATGCCCAAAGTGTCACGCTAAAGATCAGTACGGTGATAACTGCGAAGTTTGCGGTGCTACCTACTCACCTACCGAACTTGAGGATGCATACTCAGTTGTATCAGGCGCTAAACCTGTACTAAAAGATTCATTACACTATTTCTTTGATCTTCCAAAAGCTAATGAATTCCTGCACGATTACATCAGAAATTCAGGTGCAATTCCTGCAGAGATGGCAAACAAGCTTGAAGAGTGGTTCGAGCAGGGCCTAAAGCCATGGGATATCTCACGTGATGCTCCATACTTTGGCTTTAAGATCCCAGGCACAGAAGATAAATACTTCTATGTATGGATGGATGCTCCTATGGGTTACTTTGCATCATTAAAGAACCTATGTGACAAACAGAATATCGATTACGAACAGTTCGTACGTGAAGACTCAACTATCGAGATGGATCACTTCATCGGTAAGGACATTCTTTACTTCCACTCTCTATTCTGGCCTGCAACTCTAAAGGCTGCATCATTACGTCTTCCTACAAATATCTTTGTACACGGCTACGTAACTGTAAACGGCGCTAAGATGTCAAAATCTAAGGGTACCTTCATCAAGGCAAAAACCTTCTTAAAGTATCTAAAACCAGAGACTCTACGTTATTACTTTGCATCAAAGATGAACAGCTCAGCAGTTGATATTGATTTATCTTTAGACGATTTCATGGCTAAGGTAAATTCAGATATCGTAGGTAAGGTTGTAAACCTTGCATCACGTACTGCATCTTTCATCACCAAGAGATTTGATGGCATGTTATCTAATGAGCCATTTAATCAGGAGATCTTAGATAAAGCAGCTTCAATTAAAGATGAAGTAATTAAGAATTTCGAGCAGAGAAACTACGCTGAAGCTATCCGTACCATTATGTCATTTGCTGATGAAGCTAACCGCTACATTGATGCAGAAGCTCCATGGGTTATTGCAAAGCAAGAAGGCATGGAAGACAAACTTCAGAAAGTATGCTCTGACGGTATCAATCTGTTTAAGGCTCTAATCACCTATCTGCAGCCAATTCTTCCAAACGTTGCAAAGGATGCTGAAGAGTTCCTAAACTGCAAGCTCGATTTTAACGAAGCTGGTAAAGCACTTGTAAACCACAAGGTTAACAAGTTCAAGCCACTGTTCTCAAGAATTGAAAAGACTGCAATTGATGCAATGATTGAAAACTCAAAAGAAGATTTAAAAGAAGCTCAGGCACAGGCAAAACCAACTAAAACTGAGTCAAAGGAATCTGAAATAGAGCCTCTAGCTGATGAGATCACTATTGATGATTTTGCAAAGATTGACCTTCGTGTTGGTACAATTATTGAGGCTAAGGAAGTTAAAGAAGCAAAGAAGCTACTTCAGCTTACTGTTGATATCGGTTTTGCAAAACGTAATGTATTTGCAGGTATCAAACAGGCTTATACCGATCCTGCTGCTCTTGTAGGCAGAAAAGTGGTATTAGTTGCTAACTTAAAACCTCGTCAGATGAAGTTTGGTCTTTCTGAGGGTATGGTTACAGCAGCAGGTCCAGGTGCTACTGAGGTATTCCTGTTATCAGTAGATGAAGGCGCTAAGAACGGCGACAGAATCCACTAATATTTAATGATGTGCCTTAAAGTTAATCTTTAGGGCACTTTAAAAAAACATGGCTGAACCACAGAATTAGAAACAATTTTTAATAAACCTCCTTTTTTAGTTCTTCATAAATTTATGTTGAAAACCTCTAGGATCAATTTGTTAACTTTTAACTAATTGATTCTTTCCTTGAAAGGCTTGAAATAACTTTAGAAAGTAATACTTCAAGTCTCTAAATCC
>JAAYPN010000139.1 GCA_012519775.1 Aeromonadales bacterium
ACAACTAAAGAATACCGAAACGAAGTGGTCTTTTCAATTTCATATTTTAAAGAACTTAGATCCTGTAAAAAGATCTAAAGGGTAGCTATTGAGGCTTCATCTACCCACAGATATGCACGAAGCCTCAAATTTCATCATTTTTTTTAAATTAACTCGTTTTTTATTCTCAAAATTTGACTTTTTTTTGATTAGAAATTAAGTAAAAATGGTAAACTTTACACAGGTTGGTGCAACGTGAAGATTACTATGAATAATTCAAACAATTTACTTATGCGAGAGCAGGTTATTAGATCTAATACTTGGGGTCATCACTTTTTCTTTTTAAACGTAGTATTAGCTATCTTTATCGGTTTTGCCTACGTTTATGCGGCCCCTCCTGCTGAAAGTTTTATATCTTTTGTGTACCTTCTTGTTACATGGCTAGGTCAGATTAGCTTTTTATGCTTTTTAGCATTCCTGATCTTCTTTTTCCCATTGTCCTTTATCGGACATTTTAAGATTTACCGCTGTCTTTGCTTTGTGATGGCTATCCTGTTGCACTGTTTACTGCTAATCGATGCAAAGCTGTTTATCTCCATTAAGGTCCATTTAACCTGGATGGTATTCTCTTTAATTGCCCGTGATCTGGATTTTAAAACCGGTCTTAACTTCAACTTCATGTACATTGCAGTTGTGGTTTTAATCCTGCTTGAACTTCTTTTTGCAAAGCTTGCCACAAAAGAAATTTATAAAAAAGAATTACGCCATAACTACTTCCCTGCAATTGTTTTATCTATCGTAGGTGCATGCTTTATTGCATCACATGCAATTTATATCTGGTCAGATGCAACAAACTACGAGAAAATCACTAATTTAAGAACCGTATTCCCAGCTCACTACCCAATGACTGCAAAATCATTCCTGACCAATCATGGCTGGATTGATGAAGATAACTCCCTTGCAGACGGTACCTCAACATCATCAGTTTCATATCCTTTAAATGAGCTTACTGTAGTGCCAAAGGACAATCCAGAAAATGTGATTTTCATTTTCTTAAATGGTATGTCCTATTCAGATTTAAGTATCCGCACCACCCCACATTTACTTGCTATAAAGCAGAGTAACGCAAGCTTTGAGGAACACTATCTTCCATACAACACCGTTGAAGACAATATGTTCGCTACAGCATTTGGTCTTCCTGTTGAATATAAAGACGATTTTTTAAGACATGGAATTCAGCCTGTAACCTTAACTGAGCTTATGAAGCAGGAGTACATCGTAAGATTATTTGCAAGTTCTGCAATTACAAATGATCTGATGCCTGTTGCAAGTCACCTTGGAATCGGTAAAAACAAGAGCCAGGTAAGCGCAAATGATGAAGCCATGTTTAACAATGCTTATGAGTTTATTGATGGCCTTACAGAGAAACAGAACTTTGTAATCAACCTTGATACAACCTCTGTTACAAAAGCCGGTAATAATGTGTCAGCACACAAACAGGCTTTAATCAATCTTGATTATCATTTAAATGATTTTCTTAAAAAGCTTGAGGAAAAAGGTGTTCTTGAAAAGACTTTAGTGGTTATCACATCATCTACAGGTGATCCAACAATTGTTGATACCAACACTACTTTTTCAAAGAAAAAGCAGCACGTTCCATTAATTACAATGTGGCCTCATTCTTCTCAGAAAGGTGTTTCATTTAACAAATTAACCTCAGCTTTTGATTTAGTTCCAACCCTGGCTATTGAAATTTTGGGTATACAGCCCCCATGTGTAAATTATTCAATAGGAAATAGCTTATTAGATTCTTACAACAGAGAACATATTGTTACCACTAACGGAAAGCAGCTACTTTTAATTGGCAAAGATAACGTTACCTTCTACACCAAGAGCGGTCGTGCTTTCGTTTACAACAAAGGTCAAAAACAATATATTCGCTCAAATCTAGAGACTTTGATTAAAGCTATGCGTGATTTAAATCGCTATAAAGGCTAAAGGAAATTATCATGAAATTAACAGAACAGAACGTAAAAGAAGTTATTGTTGATGCTTCAATGCAAAAGGCAGTATTCGTTTACTTTTACATGAATGCCCCAGAATGCGAAGCTACTACTAAAGCAATTCAGACTGCAATTTCTGACACTAATGAATACGTTTCATTAGTTGAAGCTGATGTTCAGGAGCAGGTAGGTCAGGCTATTGCAATGCAGTTAGGACTTCAGACAGTTCCTGCTCTTATTGTCATGAAAGATGGCCGACCTGTAGATGCGCTTCAGGGTGATGACATCGTAGCTAAACTTCAGGAAACTCTAAAAAAGTACATGCCTTCTGAAGGAGAGTTACTTGCCAAGCAGGCAATTGCCTTAGAGAACTCTGGCGCTTTTGCAGATGCTTTAATCAAGATTAAAGAAGCTTATGCCTTAAATGAAAAAGATCTTGATGTAAAACTTGTTTATGCAAGGATCTGTATTAAGAACAAATCTCTTGAAAAAGCTCATGAGTTACTTGATAACCCAGGTCGTGAACTTTCAGAGATGCAAGATTACAAAGATCTTATTTCAGCATTAACTATTGCAGAGCAGGCAGCTGAAAGCCCTGAAATTAAAGAGCTTGAAAAGAAATATCTAGCCGATCCTACAAATAGCGAAATTGCCATTAGCTATGCAGCAGCATTAGCTGAAAATGGTAAAAGAGGTAAAGCCCTGGAGATCCTGTTTGAGATCCTGAAAAAAGATCTTGGCAACGCAGAAGTTAAAAAGACATTCCTTGATCTGTTAAATACAATGCAGGGAGATCCACTGCAAAAAGAATACAGAAGAAAGCTATACACAATCATGTACTAAATAGTTTTGTATCTCATTAAAAGAAGGCTTAGGCCTTCTTTTTTTATGCATAATTTTGCATAAAATCAAGGAATTGTATTATTTTTTCTTTCTAACAACCAATTTTGTGCAGTAAAAAAATATTTTTCACCGTTAGTTTTGGTACTTTTCCAGCAACTCCTTAAAAATATGCAGAATTTATTCAAATCTCATAATTCACCATTCTGATACACGTGCGCTTAAAACCGTGCAAGCACAAAAAGTGTAAATATTTAGTCATAACATAAGCTAGCTCGTTTTGAGCAAGGTAAATTATTAACTAAGAGACGAAATACAATGAATATCAACAAAATTGCACTATCCGACATTTGTGGTTTGAGCGTAAGTGTCGCATCAGCTGGCAATTACAATGAATCATTATTTCATTCACCTAATAATCTGACTATCTCACAAAAGACTAATCCTATTGCAACTCATGGCATCGTAACCTGACCTAACTTCTTAGCATCACAGGCTGGTCTTGATGATACTAAGCTTGGATTATTGTTTTTATTTTTTGGTTTAGTTCTGGCTTTAGCAATAAAAGCCACCAAAACAATGAAAACAAGATTTGCTTAATTTGATTTCTAATGATTTGCCAGGCACAAAGCCTGGCAAATTTATTTATTTTTTCTGATAGGAAATACTATTTATATTTGTGTTAGGCCATGAAGTCACAATGGTCTGCAAAAAGGTAGCAAGTGGAATTGAGAAGAACACGCCCCAGAATCCCCACAAACCGCCAAAGATAAAAATTGCAGTTAAAATTGAGAATGCATCAAGATTCATTGCCTTTGAGAACAGCATTGGAGTCAGCACATTACTGTCTAAAAGCTGAATGACTACATAAACAATCAGTAACCATAGGAACATGCCTGTAAAGCCAAACTGGAATGCGCCTACTAAAATAATTGGAATGGTAATAATTACAGCACCTACATAAGGGATTACAACAGATAAACCTACACCAATTCCCAATAAGAAAGCGTAATTCAATCCAAAGCACAAGAAAGCTACGGTGTTTACCACAGAAATTACTGTAATATGAACCAGCTTTCCACGGATGTATCCTTCAATCTGTGCGTTAATCTTTGGCCAGAACTCATGTATTAAAACCTGATTGCTTGGTAATATGTATGTACGTACACGTTTTTGAAGCTGCTCTTTATTTGCAAGCATCAAGAAGGTAAAAATAGGTACAATAATCAGGTACATAAGCCAGGTCATAGCATTAAATACAGAAGGCATGATCTGGGTCTTCATAATTGTTGTAGTAGCTGAAATTATTGAAGAACGGGCTTTAATAATTAACTCTTTTACCTCATCTTGAGTGATCATAGATGGGATTGGCTCAGGAAGAGTCTGAGTAAAATCATAAATACGGGTTGCGATATTTGTTTCTAAACCTTCACCATTTTCAATATTTACTGTTTGTGAGCTTATAGTCTGTAAGCTTACATACATCTGGTTTGCCTGCTGCAAAATCTTTGGTACGATAAATACCAGAATACCGATAGATAAACTTACAAAGACAACCATTACAATTGAAGATGACAGCCTGCGCCCAAGCTTAAACTTATGCATTAGAGCTCGTACAGCCCAATCTAAAACATAAGCAAAACACAAAGCCACCACCAATGGACCTACAAGCCACATTAAATAGTAGACAATTAAAAAAGCTACAATTAAAACAATTGCAAACTCAATAGAACCAGGAGTTGAAAAATGGCGTAAATACCAGTTTTTAATTAAGTTAATCATGACTTTATTTCTTCAAAAAGAATTCGATAAGCTCATTTTGTCATTGTATATGTACCAAAGCAAGCAACTAATTTTATAACTACGACTAAGGTTACACTAAGACTGAACTTTTATAATAAATGATACAAAAGATGATTTTGTTGCCCCAAAATTACACTTTGCGCTAATATAAAGAAAAAGGATTAGCCAATGTCACTTATCAAGTCACTCAAATATTTAGTATCCATCTGTCTTATTGCTGTAACAGTTGAGGCTCAACCGGCTAATATTGCAATTCCTGAACTTGGTGTTGCAGGTGTACGCGGACTTACTGTTCAAGCAGAAAGAAATTATGGGGACTATTTCAAGCGCAAAGCTTTAGGTGCAGGGATCTTCTCTTTTGATCCGGTTTTAAACGAGTATATAAGTTCTGTTGGCAATCGTCTTGTAATTCATGCTCATGATGTCTATTTCCCATTTGAGTTCTTCTTATCTCCTGATACCTCAATTAACGCCTGCGCTTTTTTAGGCGGTAAAGTTCAGGTAAATGCAGGCCTTTTCCATTACACAAAAACAGAAGATGAATTTGCATCAGTCCTCGCCCACGAAATTTCACACGTAACACAAAGACATATCGCAAGATTCATCGAAAGCCAGTCTCAAAAAAACTCACTTAACGTTGCTAGCATCATTGGTTCTGTTGTTCTGGCTATCATAAATCCAGAAGTTGGTATGGCAGCCCTCTCCTCTGCAACAGGAATGATGGCTCAATCAAATATCAACTTTACCCGTGATAATGAGTATGAGGCTGATAGAGTTGGTTTATCTCTACTCTATGATTCAGGCTATAACCCAATGGCTATGAGTGATTTATTCAGAACCATGTTAGCTAAACAGGGAAATATCAACTCTGCCTACGCGCTGCTAATCGATCACCCATTATCTGAAATCCGTGTGTCTGAAGCTTATAACAGAGCTAAAAATCTGCCAAAACGCAACAACAGCACAAATCCAAATTTCATGTTTGCAAAAGCCCGTGTTGATGTTCGTTATATGAATTTAAAAATAAATGAGTTAAAAGAACGAATTGAAAAAAATAGCAAGGTTAACAAATATTATAAGAACTACGCTTTAGCTTTAATTGCTTTTGAAAACAAAAATTTCTCAGAGGCAACAACCTATCTTGATAATATTGCTATGCCAAACAATGACTTTGTCTTAGACTTAAAGACTGATATTGATATTGCAAAGGGGCAGTTTGCAAGCGCCACTTCAAGACTATCAGCTCTGTATCAAGAAAGACCAAACGATACTGTAATCTCAATTAACCTTGCAAATGCCTATATTGAGAGTAAACAGAATCAGAAAGCCATTTCCATCCTGAAAAAAATTCTGCAAAAGGATTCAAACAATACCTTAGCCTCAGATATGTTGACTAAGGCCTATTTTGCTGTAAATGATAAATGCAATGCCTATCAGGCTGCCGCACAAAACTCAATTACTAAAGGAAAATACAATCAGGCTAATAATCTTCTGACCAGTGCTCTTCGTAACTGCACCGGAAACACAAGAGAAATAGTCAGAGCAAAATTTAAAATGTATAGCGATATTCGCTCATTTGACGAAAATATTGAAAAGAATCATTAAGTTATACAATAATCCCTTTGAAAATAGCTATTTTATCTTTATTCATAGAATGTGATTTTATTCACTTTTTAGATTATTGTAGTAAACTTATCGTATTTTATTGATAGATGCATTCAAAGTAAAAAGAGAGTTTGCTATGGTTCAGTGCGTTCATTCTGTTCAAGAGTTAAGAAACATATTAAAACCATTAAAGGCAGCAGGTAAGACTGTAGGTCTAGTTCCAACAATGGGAGCATTACACCAAGGCCATGCAACTTTAATAGCTACTAGTGCTAAAGAAAACGATATTACTGTAGTTTCAGTTTTCGTAAACCCAACTCAGTTTGGCCCAACCGAAGATTTCGATGCTTATCCTAGAACTTTAGACAGCGATCTTAAAGTTGTGAAAAATGCAGGTGGCGATATCGTTTTTGCTCCAAGCCCTAAAGAAATGTATCCTAGCGAAGATATGACATGGGTTGAGTTAACTGGTAATATCACTAAAGTTTTATGCGGTAAAACCAGACCAATCCACTTTAGAGGCGTTGCAACCGTAGTATCAAAGCTGTTTAACATCGTTGGACCTACTAATGCATACTTTGGTCAGAAAGATGCTCAGCAGGTTGAAGTTCTTCGTCGTATGGTTAAGGATTTATTCTTTGACTTAAACTTAAGAATTGTTCCAATTGTTCGTGAAGAAAGCGGTCTTGCAAGAAGCTCAAGAAATACTTATTTATCAGCTGAAGAAAAAGCTGCTGCAGTGGTATTATCCCAGTCTCTAAAAAAAGCTTTAGAAGATTTTAAAGCTGGCGACCATAATAAAGCTTCTATCATTGAGAAAGTTACCAAAATCATTCAGGCACAGCCTCTATCTGATATTGAATACGTAGAGTGCTATGGTCTGCCTGGATTGAGCGAGTTAAAAGACGAAATTACAGCACCATCATTACTTGCACTTGCTGTAAGATTCGGCAATACTCGCCTAATTGATAATATTATCTTGGAGTAATCATGCAATACACCATGATGCACGGTAAAATCCACCGTGCAACTGTTACACAAGCAAATCTTGAGTATGTAGGTTCTATTACTATAGACGAAGATCTACTTGAGGCAGCAGGAATTTTACCTGGTGAAAAAGTACAAATCGTTAACAACAATAATGGTGCTAGACTTGAAACCTACACTATCGCAGGACCAAGAAAGTCTGGTGTGATCTGTCTGAATGGTGCTGCAGCCCGTTGCGCTATGAAAGGAGATATCGTCATCATTATTGCCTACGGACTAATGGATGAGCAGGAGGCAAAATCTCTTGTACCAAAGGTTGTACTAGTTGATGAGAACAACAGAATAGTTAAGAACTTTACTGAAAAAGCTAACAGCACAATTTAGTTTAAAATTTATCAAAAAGTTCTGCAAAATGCTGAACTTTTTTTAATTACTTCTTAGAATCAATTCCAAGAATTATCTTTACAAACGGAATGGTAAGCTCATGAGTATGCTCAAGCTGTGCGTTCTCAAGCTTATCAATAATCGCAAGTAAAGAGCTCATGTCATGATTGCAGTGTCTGACTAAAAACTTAATAGTCTGGTCAGGTAAATTTACATATCTTGCTCTAATTCTCTTTTGCAAAGCCTGAACGCATTCTGACTCTGTCAGATAATTAAGCTGTAAACTAATTCCACTTGATAATCTGGTGTTTAAATCTTTCTTTAAATACTCAATCTGATCAAAAGACTTTGTAGAGGACATTATTAAAGTGCCCTCCTGCTTGTCATACCATCTGTTGAACAAGGCAAACAGAGCAAGCTCTAATTCCTCGTTTCCGGCAATAACATCAGCGTTGTCTAATATAAGCACCTTAGGGATCTGGATATCCAGAGCAAAGGCACCGATTGTCTTTAAAAGTGACAAATCAAGATAACAGCAATCTGGACTTTCTGCTTTTTTTCTTTGAAATAAAGATTTCAACAGATGAGTTTTTCCACTTCCTTGAGGTCCGAAAATAAAGAAAAACTCATTTTCGCAAGAATCAACCGCTTTCTTTAGTAATTCAACGACACTTTTATTAGAACCTTCTTCAAAAGTGGAGAAATCCACCTTATCTGAAATTCTGATATCCAGTGGTTGCTGAACTGGTAAATTTTCGATTTCGTTCATGCTTGTCCTTAATTAGAAATAGCAATTCCTTCAGACTCTAAAGCCTGAGTACTGTCGTCTGAATCATCTGTAAGGGTAATTACAGGCGCACCATCCTGTTGAACAACCTGAGTAGTTACCTCAACCTTCTTTTTTACAATGTGCTTAGTGTAAGCCTCATCGCTGTATTTGTTAATTTTAGAGGTTACCATTTCATGGGTACTCTTGGAAATACTTCCTACACCATTTGGAGTCTGTGGTACACCTTTACTCTTATTGTACTTATATGTCCATGGACCTACTTTTGTAAAATCATCTGCATGAGCTAGAGTGCCGTCTAAAATATCAGGTTTTGCACCAGTTGGAATTAAGAAGATGACGCCGCTCTGATTGTAACCTAAAACTGTAATATCAGCTTCATAACCGTAGGTTATCAGTGCTCTTTTTATTGATGGATAGTCAGCCACATTATCAACACCTGCAAATAGCACGCGTACACCGCCAGGAACAGGGCCTAAAGCAATATTGCCGTCATCCTGAGTGGTAGTAAGGCTGTTTACCTCATCTGAGCTTGTATTGGCTACATTTTTAGATTGAGTATCGTTTTGCAGTAGAGCTTTGGCGATATCTCTTGAAACATTTGAACTTGTCGTTGCTAAATCGCCCTGGCTTTGACCATTACCAAGAGCTTTGCCTTCGTTATCATATACATTCCACTTAACAGCATAAGTGTCTTCATTCATTTCTATTGCGCCTGCAACAAAGTATTTTGCATCATATCTTTTTGATGCCTGAGCAAGCTTTTTATCAGAATGTGTCAGAATGGTTTGTGCATCTACAGACTGAACATCATCAAGATCCATTAAAGGAAACATTAAGTTGTAGTTGTTCTTAATAGATGCTTCATTTAAAGCCACTGCAAAATCATTCTGGCCATCAGAATTTAGAATGTTGATTCCATTTTCTGAAACATCAGCAAACCATACTAAAACTGGATCGCTAAGCCCCTGCCAGGTAGCAATACCGTTACTTGATAAAAGAGATTTAACCTTCTCATCATTGAAGGAGACAAGTAATTTATCACCGTTAATTTTTAAAGTATCAATGGTGTTCTTTATCTGATCAAAAGAGATTTTCTGTGTATCATCAATTGCGGTCTTGGAAGTTACCTCTACAAAGGCACTTTCAATGGCGTTATCCATGCCGTCTGCAAGAGAACGCTCATAAACCTGAGTTGCAAAACCAGACTGAGCTAACAGCAAAGTAGAGCTAATCATTAGAGTTGAAATTTTCATAAACCACCTTCAAATTATATGAGTGCAATTTTAGCACATGAAACCTTGCTGTTTTTTCTGTTTTGGGATGAATTTTTTCTTCATTTCTAGTAAAATTGCGCACAGAATATTTTTTAGTTCTTGGAGATGATCATGGCATCAAATTTAACCTATAAAGAAGCTGGCGTTGATATTAATGCCGGTGACGAGCTTGTACAACGTATCAAAGCACCAGTAAAGAAAACCACCCGTCCAGAAGTTATTGGTGGTTTAGGTGGATTTGGCGCTCTCACAAGACTTCCTAAAGGTTATACAAATCCTGTTTTAGTAACTGGTACTGATGGTGTTGGTACTAAGCTACGCTTAGCAATCGATCTGCAGAAACATTCAACTGTAGGTCAAGATCTTGTTGCAATGAGTGTCAACGACATCGTTGTTCAGGGTGCAGAACCATTCCTATTCCTTGATTACTACGGCACAGGTAAACTAGATGTTGATACAGCAGCTACTGTTATTACCGGTATTGCTAACGGTTGTGAACTAGCAGGTTGCGCTCTAGTTGGCGGCGAAACAGCTGAAATGCCAGGCATGTACGAAGTTGGTGATTACGACTTAGCTGGCTTTGCTGTTGGTGTTGTTGATGAAGACAAGATCATTGATGGTTCAAAGGTTAAAGTTGGCGATGCTCTAATCGGAATCGCATCTTCAGGACCTCACTCAAACGGCTATTCTTTAATCCGTCGTATTCTTCAGATTGCTAATGCAAAACCTCTTGAGGATAAATTATCAGACGGCACAGTTCTAGCTGATGCTCTATTAGCTCCAACACGTATCTACGTAAAGCAGATCTTAAAGTTAATCAAAAAAGTTGATGTTCACGCATTAGCTCACATCACTGGTGGTGGCTTTTGGGAGAACATTCCTCGTGTTCTACCTGAAGGCACTTGTGCAGCTTGTGATGGCGATTCATGGACACGTCCTGAAGTATTCAAGTACTTACAGAAGAACGGTAACGTTGATGCATACGAAATGTTCCGCACCTTCAACTGTGGTGTTGGTATGATTGCTGTTGTATCAAAGGATGAGGCTCAAAAGGCTGTTGACGTTCTAAACGCTTTAGGTGAGAAGGCTTGGGTTCTTGGTGAAATCGCACCTGTTGGTGCTGATGGCAAGCTGGTAACCATCAAGAATTACGAAAACTTCTAATCGATAGTTTTTATGGAATGAAGGTTCTCTGTAAAAGGAGAGCCTTTTTTTATGTCTAAAAAATATTTAAAAATGTAATATTTACCAATTGATAATAAGAATAAGAACGAAAAGATTGCATTTTTATACTATATAAAAAACTATATGCTAAAAAGCTTTAATTCACTATAAAAGCACTAAAACAGTGCGTAATTTATTTACATTCCTATCATTTTTTCTTATCAATATTGGCTTACAAAAGCCATTAAACTGTTTTGCTCCTATTCTTAACACGTTTTAAACATATTAACATTTGACCTACCCCCTAATAAAAAGTACAGTGCCTTACTTTATTTTTTATGTGGTCATTGAACTATTTGGAGGTGTCTTTTGTGAACGCATACAATATTGCCTGGTGGGGTGCTAATTACTTCTCTGTAAATGAAAAAGGTCATGTTATCGTTAGACCTAATCCCAAAAATACCGACGCAGTTATCGATTTGGCTGAGCTTGTTAAACAGCGAACTGATAAAGGACAAAGATTACCTGCGCTTTTCTGTTTTCCTCAAATCCTACAAAGTAGACTTCAAGATATCAACAATGCCTTTAAAGAAGCACGTGAGGAATACGGCTATAAAGGTGATTACTTCCTAGTCTATCCGGTAAAAGTAAATCAGCACCGTAGAGTCTTAGAAGGTCTTACAAATTGTACTGAACCAATCGGACTTGAAGCAGGTTCTAAAGCGGAGTTAATGGCAGTATTAGCTCATGCCGGCAGAACACAGTCAATGATTGTATGTAACGGTTATAAAGATCGTGAATACATAAGAATGGCACTAGATGGTGAAAAACTAGGCCATAAGGTATTTTTAGTTATTGAAAAAATGTCAGAACTAAAAATAGTTTTAGAAGAATCCAAACGTCTTGATGTAATTCCAAGATTAGGCGTAAGAGCACGACTTGCCTCTCAAGGTTCCGGAAAATGGCAGTCATCAGGAGGTGAGTGCTCAAAATTCGGCCTTTCAGCAGCTCAGGTACTGCAACTTGTTAATAGCTTAAAAGAGGCAGGCAAAATTGAGTGGCTACAGCTTTTACATTTCCATTTAGGTTCTCAGATGTCTAACATTCGCGATATCACCCGCGGTGTAAGGGAGAGTGCTAAGTTTTACGTGGAATTATCAAAGCTTGGTGTAAACATTAAGTTCTTTGATGTAGGCGGTGGTCTTGGTGTGGATTATGAGGGCACAAGATCACAGACTGACTGCTCTGTTAACTACTCTTTAAAAGAGTATGCAAATAACATCGTCTGGACTTTAGGTGATGCCTGCGCAGAGAACGATCTACCACAACCTACCATCATTACAGAATCAGGTAGAGCTCTTACTGTATATCATGCCGTATTAGTATCAAATGTAATAGGTGTGGAAAGAAATGAGTTCTGTGTGCCTGAGCCTCCACTTGAGGATTCTCCACGCGCTCTGTTAAGCCTGTTTAATACCTGGGAAGAAATGCACAAGGATGTAATCAGACGGTCTTTACGTGAATGGCTGCATGACAGTCAGTACGATCTTCAGGAGATTCATGAAGGTTATGTATCTAGCAATGTAACTCTGCAGCAGCGTGCTAAAGCCGAGCAGATCTTCTTATGCATCTGTAAGACAATTCAGGAATCACTTGATCCGTCAAACAAGACTCACCATGCTCTGATTGATGAATTACAGGAGCGCATGGCTGATAAGATGTATCTGAACTTCTCTTTATTCCAGTCTATTCCAGATGCGTGGGGTATTGATCAGATTTTCCCTATCCTGCCACTTGAAGGGCTTGATAAGCCTTTAACAAGAAGAGCTGTGATCCTTGATATTACATGCGATTCTGATGGCGCCATCAAGCAGTATGTTGAAGGTGATGATATTTCAAATACCATGCCTTTCCCTGAATACGATAAAAATGAACCACCTTTAATCGGTGTCTTCATGGTAGGTGCATATCAGGAGATTTTAGGCAATATGCACAATCTGTTCGGTAATACTGAAGCTGTTGATGTTTATGCTTTTGATGACGGCAGAATCAGCGTTTCTTTATCTGATGAAGGCTCAACAGTAGCAGATATGTTACGATATGTATTACTTGATCCTTCAAAGCTGTTAAGTGAGTTCAGCACTCAGGTACTGACCAACCAGACTCAGCTTGATGAAAAGACACAGAGAGCCTTTATTGAAGAGTTCAAATCAGGATTATACGGATATACCTACCTGGAGGATGAATAATGCAGACGCTAAATCATGAGCATGATATTTCGCTTGTATCAAATGCTTTTGGTTTTTTAAGAACCCCAATTAACTTTACTCCTTATCATTCTGATGCTGATGTAGTCATAACTGGTGTCCCATTTGATATGGCAACATCAGGACGTGCAGGCACACGTTTTGGACCTAACGCAATGAGACAGATTTCTACTCAGCTTGCATGGGAAGGAGCACGCTACCCTTGGAAATTTAATCTTTTTGACAAGATTAAAGTTGAAGACTGCGGAGATCTTGTATATGCCTTTGGCGATAATCAGGACATGTGCGACAAGCTTGAAGCTCATACCTTAAAGCTTATTGAGAATGGTAAAAAATGCTTAACTTTAGGCGGTGATCATTTCATCACACTTCCTCTTTTACGCGCTCATGCAAAAGTACACGGCAAGATGTCTTTAATTCATTTTGATGCACATGCTGATACCTACTCAAATGGTTCTGCTTTTGACCATGGCACTATGTTCTACCATGCTCCAAAAGAGAATTTAATTGATCCAGCTAAGTCTGTTCAAATCGGTATCAGAACAGAATTTGATGAGAAAGACGGCTTTAATGTTCTTGATAGCGCATTAGCTAACGATATGACTATTGATGAAATCTCAAGATCAATTCATGAGATTGTAGGTGGCAACAAGTGCTACCTGACCTTCGATATTGATTGTCTTGATCCTGCTTATGCTCCAGGCACAGGAACTCCTGTATTAGGAGGCTTAAGCTCTGACAAGGTACTGAAGATTTTAAGATCTCTAAAAGATCTTGAGATTGTAGGTATGGATGTTGTAGAGGTATCTCCTGCGTATGATCATGGCGATATCACCTCTTTAGCAGGTGCAACCATCGCACTTGAAATGCTATACCTTGAAGCTTTCAAGCACTAATCAGCAATAAGGCCGATATAATCGGCCTTATCTTTCAAATTCTAGGTTGCAAGAGAATCACCATAGTCATTTTCTTCAGCAGCCTTTGTCTTTCGGTAACAAAGCGGAGTCTGACCAAACTTCTGCTTATACAGTTTGAAGAAATAGCCTATATTATCAAAGCCATGATCAAGGGCAATATCTGTAATTGACTTTGAGGTAAGTGCAATTTCCTGGCTTGCTCTGCGCAAACGCAAATCATTGATAAAATCCACAAAACTCATACCAGTACTCTTTTTAAAGTACCTGCAGAAGTATTGTCTTGAAACATTCAGGTAATTAGCAGCATCATTCATGGTGATCTTTTCTGCATAATGCTCATTGATAAAGGTTAATAGATCTTTAATTTTCTGCTGCTTATGCTCAAAGTCATCATTTCTTGATAGAGACTCAGCAAGGAAAATACCGTTCTCATACATGATGGCCAGTAAATCGATTAAATGAGCCTTAATTCTAAGGCGTGTAGGGCCGTCAGTCTTTGTTGAATTATTGATAATGTAAGACAGGATTTTGTCTGCCTTAGCAAAGCACTCCATATCAGCAGTAATGATAGGAGGCATCTTTTTACCACCCTGAGTTAAGAACTTAATCAGGCGATTCTGCACTTCATCAAAATAGCTAAATTCAATCATAGAAGGATTGAATAACACTGAAGAATGATCAGATCCTCTCTTAATCATTACATTGTGCAGCACATTACCTGGTGTAATTGCAATACAAGGACCTTCAAGTTCATAATCCTGCATAGCGTAGTTATAAACAAATTTTCCACTTTCAAAACGGTTGATCTCAACCTCAGGATGCCAATGCATACCAATATTGATGTTAAACTTTTTACCGCGGCAGATATAACCTGCCAAAGGATACACACTAGAACCGTGTTTAGCGATTTCTTTAAGCTCTTTTTTTAGTGCAGCCATTTTTGCATACCAATAATGAAACAAAGAAAGTAAATTCTCAAATTCAATATTGAACACTTTTATACGTTATTGCCCACAAAAATAAATACTTCTGATTATCACAAATGTGTATTATGCAACCAGGTTAACTGTGTATAAACTATTCAATATTAACTCAATTTTAAATCTATTATAGTATTAGCAGTGATATATTCAACCTTTTATATATAGAACTTATATAAAATTAGTCTACTAAATTCATATCCGGAATCAGGTCTTTTCAATTTATCATTTCATCATAATTACAGAATATTAAACATCTATAGATAATGTCGAATAAGTCTGTGTATTCTAAAGAGTACAAAAAATTCTCATAAAGGATGAATTCACCTGTAAAAGCATATAAGGCTTTAATAAAAGTCGCATATATATGACTTTTATATAAAATTTAGGCAGTTTACTAAAAAGACATTTTTGTTAAAATACACGCATTTAATTTACAAAAATATAATTATCTAAAAAAATAAACTTTACTTGCATCTGCTTTGTAAGTACGGAGAAAATATGGGACTGTTAGGAAAATTATCAAATTCAGCTAGCGAGAACATCAAAGTTGCAAGCTCAAAGATTGCAACTTCAATTCTCGTAAGCTTAGCTATTTTATGGATAGCAAGATTATGCTGTACCATAGGCTTTGCACTTACTCCTTTTTTACAAATTAAATTTTCAGAGAAACTGGACTTTCTAGTCCTTTCCACAAGATTTGATTTAAAAGTCGTTTCCATAGCTTATATACCAGCAGTTCTGTTGGCACTTGCTACCTTTTTCAAGCCTACTTTCTTTAAGATTTTTACAAAGGTATTCAAATACTACAGTTTTGCAGTTATATCTATTTTAGTAATCTTCTCTGTTATCAATTATTTCTACTTTAAGACTTATGATAAGTGCATTGATACATTCATCTTTGCAGCAAGTAAAGAAGATCCTGTAGCCGTATTAAAAACAGTTATTCAGGATTACCCTCTATTTCGAGGTCTGATTGGTCTTTGTGTTTTATTCTTTGTTCTAAAGTATATTTACAAAAAGATTGAAGCATTCATCTGTGAATATATCATTACACCTGAGCGCAAATTATCATCAGCTGCATTTATTCTTGTAACTATTTTATCTTTTGCAGGATTTGCCCGTGGCTCTTTTGGTACATTCCCTTTAAGACAATTACATGCACAGGTTTGTGATAAATCTGCAGTTAACTACAATATTCCTAATGGTATTCTTGCTTTCCAGTGGGCTTATAAATGGAACAAGCTAAACGGTAAGATCCCTGTGATTAAGCTTGAGAAAATTGCTGATGACTATCATGATCTTGGAATCGAAATAAAAGGCAAATCATTCGATGATTTAGTGGCTCCACTAAAACACACTACTCATAAAAATAAATTCCTAGAAGGCCGCAAGCCTAACATTGTTTTTAGCGTAATGGAGGGCATGAGTAGCCACCTATTATCTTTTGATGATGAGCACAACAGGGATTTATTAGGCTCACTAAGACAACACGCAAATGAGGATTTCTTCTTTGACAGATTCCTCTCTGAAGGTGATGGAACTTCAGACAGCTTAACCAGAATTTTCCTTGGAGTTCCTGATTTAAACTTATCAACCTCAACTCATGCTGATAAGAACTATATTACCAATATCGTTCGTTCCATGAAAAAAGCTGGTTATAAGACTATCTTTGTGACTGCCTCAACCGCATCATGGAGAAACTACCACAATTTCCTACACACAATCGGCTTTGATGAAGTTGTAGAGCGTTCACAGGTTGCACTTCGCTTCCCTAACGCTACACAAAATACATGGGGTATTGATGATGAGTTCCTGTTTAAAGAAGCTCTACGTGTGCTTAAAGAGGATGAACATGACAAGCCTATCTTCTTAATGACTTTATCAATTACAAATCATCCTCCATTTGTATTACCTAAAAATTATACAGCTACAGATATGAAGCTGACACCTGAGATGAAGGCTCGTTTCCCATACCCAAATATAGAGGTTATCTTTAATACCTTTAAGTATGCTAACGATATGCTTGGTAAGTTCATCACTGCAATTAAGATGGATCCAAAATTAAAGGACAACACTTTTATTGCTGCTGTAGGTGATCATAATATTCGCGGCATTGGCTATACACAGCATCCAGATGAGCTATTCTTTGGACATCAGGTTCCACTGTATATCTACATGCCAAGCGCTTATCTGGAAAATACCAATGTAAGTTATGACAAGCACAGATACGGCTCTCAAAAGGATATTATGACAACCTTAATATCTCATGCTCTGTCTGATTTCACTTTCTACAGCTTTGGCTGTGATCTGTTATCTGATGACAAATGTAATTTCCCATATGCATATAACCAGGATGTTATTGCAAAAGTTGGTGAAGATTATGTTTGCAATCTGAATGGCTTTGTTGATGCAAATGCCTATAAGATCACCTCAAATGATGA
>JAAYPN010000140.1 GCA_012519775.1 Aeromonadales bacterium
AGTAATATAAAAACAAACATAATTTAGGAGGCAAGAAATTTTTCTTGATTATTTATGAAAACAAATAAAACTGTTGTTATAGTGGATCATCCTTCATTTGATAGATCAAATGCAAACAGAAGATTTGTAGAAGAAATGAGGAAGTACCCTGAAGATATCATGATCCATAATCTTCAAAGCGCATACCCTACAGGTACTATTGATGTTGCTAAAGAGCACTGCCTGATTGATAACAATGGTTCTTTAGTATTCCAGTTTCCATTCTACTGGTTCTCTTGCCCTCCAAAAACAAAAGAATGGTTAGATAAAGTATTGACCTCCGACTGGGCTTTCAAACAAGGAAATCATCTTGAGGGAAAGAAGATTGCTATTGCCGTTACCTGTGGCAGTGAAGAAGCTGCATACACATCAGAAGGTCGTCACCACAGAGGCGTAGAAGATTATTTATGTCCAATGTTAAGAGCGTTTGAAATGTGTAATGCGGAATTTGTTGGTTTTTACATTCTATATGGTATAAATGACAAAGAAACTGTTACACCAGACGTTATTGGTCAAAAAGCCAGAGAGTATATTGAATTTTTAAAGACAGTACATGTTTAATGTGTAACATGTTGAATATAAAATAAATTTGAAATATGATTGATGCCGTTATTAATTGCAATGATTAATAACGGAGTATTTATAGGTAGTTTTCAAATATTTTCAGATTCTTCTGTAATGCGCCTCTTCCTTGCTGTTGCACATCTAATGCATTGATTCCAGCTTTATTTAATTCATCACGTTGAGATAGAAGTCTGATGGCATATTTTGCCAGGCTTTCTTTATTTTCAGCGACAAAAGCTCCACCTACCTCAATTAACTTATCAAACTGTTCTGTGAAGTTATGAAAATCAGGTCCTGTAACAATTGGAATTGAGAAATATGCAGGTTCTAGTGGATTATGCCCTCCTATAGACACGAAGCTGCCACCCATGAATACTAAATCACAAAGTCCAAGATAAAATTCAATCTCTCCTATAGTATTACCAATCAGAATATCCTCTTTAAGGCTGTTAACTGATGGAACTTCAGTTCTTAACTGATATTTGATACCTAGCTTATCAAGATATTCACATGCAAGCTTTCCTGCAGTCTGATGGCGAGGTACAAAGATAAGTTTGATATTAGGATTTTCTTTTTTAGCCAATAAGTAAGCATCAATTACAGTCTGTTCTTCACCCTCGTGGATGCTGATGGCACCTAAAACATTGTCTCCAAGATTTGTCTTTTGGATTCTAGACCCGTCAAACATTAAATCTCTTGGTTTCAGGTCGTACTTGATGTTACCTGTTACGCAGACTCTGTCCTCTGGAACGCCGATTTTAATAAATCTCAGTCTGTCGTTATGGCTCATACACAAAACTGCAGATAGCTTATTGGAAATCAGGCTAGTTACAAGACCAAGATGCTTTTTATATTTTGTTACATTCTTATCCTGAAGACGTGCATTATAGATAACTACGGGACATTTTTTCTTTTTTGCTCTATCAAGGATATTTGGCCATAGCTCAGTATCAATGATAAATAAAGACTTAGGATTAAATGCTCTAAAAAAGCCCCATACTGCAATTGGAGAGTCTAAAGGTGCTATAACAGCTTTTGCACCTTCAATCTTCTTTGCCAGAGCTAGACCTGTAGTAGTAAGTGTTGATAGTACAACCTTTTCATCTTTGTGAGTACGGATAAACTCCTTTAGTAATGGAGTTAGCGCATTGATTTCTCCAACAGATGCTCCATGAAACCAAACATAACGCGATTTATTCTTTTTATAAAATCCAAGTAACTGAAAAACATCCATGCCATAGGGAGGATCATTTCTTTTTTTATAGCATAAAAAAGTAGCGCCAAGTGGAGCTACGATAGCTGTAATGACTTTATAAATAAAAAGAATAAAATGACTGTATATGCTCATTGGGCACCTATTTTAATAA
>JAAYPN010000022.1 GCA_012519775.1 Aeromonadales bacterium
AATTATTTAAAAAAAATTTATAAAAAAACTTGCATAATGAAAAAATGTCCGTATAATGAGCGCAATAAAGAGTGCTGGCATAGCTCAGTTGGTAGAGCACCTGTTTTGTAAACAGGGGGTCGTGGGTTCAAGCCCTTCTGCCAGCACCACTTTAACCCTAATATCTCGTTTTTAATCTTACACTAGCAGATCAGCACATCAATTATTCAGAATAAGTCCAAGCTCTTCATTTAGGCTGGCTTTCTTAAGCCTTGTATTCTGTAAAACAGTCGGATCAATTCCCATCATAGTGAACGATTTTCATGTCTTTTAAGAATGTTGGTCGAAGGAATGATTGTATCTTTGTGGTAAATGCATTCTAACGTATCCAGATCTTTGAATGTCATGTACATTGAGTTGTCTTTTAGTTTCACCTGAGCTTTCTGAGTTGCAGTCTTGTTCCAGTCAATGATTTTAAGTTTAAGAGTGTTAAGAAATTCAGATGCAAGTAAACCTAAAAACAGCTTTGCATTAAAGTTCTGTTCATTGGAAACCTTTAGGGTATTTGCTTCAACATGATTCTTGAAGTAACGGTACATAACCTCAATTTCGTTACGCTGTCTGTAACGGGTAAAGATTTCTTCAAATTCCATTTTTCTGGATGAGGCAAGTATCAGACACCAGCAGACAGACAGTAGGAAAAGGATTTGGTATTGTCTAAATCGTATCTGTTGTAAGTAGTGTTTAAGTAAAGAACACCTTCATTGAGCAGGTCCTGGAAAAGTTCAGGGAGTTTAGGCATTTCAGGCTTTTCTTATGCTGGGCAGTAGCTTTGGATAAAGCTTCCTTGTATTCGTTAAACTGAGAGTTAAGCTCTCTTACCTGCTCTTCAAGCTCTAACTTGGCAGCAGATGCAAAAGATGGATTATAGAAAGCATACAGATAGACAGGTTTTCTGCATTTTCTAGCTGACTTGATATCGTAGTATGACCATTTCAGTTCATGGCACTGACAGTAGTTGATTTCATTGTTCTGTTCAATCTTCTGACAACCGTTGCCAACAGATAAATCGTTAATAATGGACTTGATAAAAGTCTTTAAGGATCCCATGAAAAGCTTGGCATGAACAATAAAATCAAGACCGAGGTTGTACATTACATTGATGTTGTATAAAGACCAGTATTCTCTATCAACAATTACGGTGTAGTTTTTACATCCGTAGTAGGCAAGCTGCTTTACAGAGCCTTCAAGAGTAGCAATTTCAGTGGTATGTCCTGAATAGGTACAGTGTCCCATGACAGTTCCAGAAACCTGATCAATAAGAGACAGAAAGTTAACAATAGGTGTAGAGTTGCCACTTTTAGATTCACCAAAGTCAGCATTGCTGATATTGTCTAAATTAACATCAATGTTGCTGCCGTCTAAGGCAATATAACGTCTGTCACCTAACATCTGATGAGATTTTGATAAGTCAGCCTGCATCAGCTCATGTTTTCTGGTATAGAAAGAAACAATCAGTTCACTGCCAAGTACATCAAATAATCTCTGTACGGTGTCTTTATTGAAGTTCTTTGTAAAGGGCACTATATGATCACGAACAAAGTATTCAATCCTATTAAGGTGTTTAACCCCTTCATAGCAGTCATAAACAATGATTGGCAGAAGCTGTTCATACAGAGTTCTGGAGATTTTTCTTGAATAATATAAAGCCTTTAATGCTCTACCTGAATAAGAACGTTTAAAAACTTCCAGGATAAAGTAAGAGGCTCCAACCTTCATATGTCTTGCTTCAAGAAGTTCATCAGATGAAACGGCTCCAGCCTCCTTAGAAATCTCTACCTTAACAGACTCTAT
>JAAYPN010000141.1 GCA_012519775.1 Aeromonadales bacterium
AAAAAACAGGCAATATAAGCCTGTAAACGACTTTATTGTGGTAAATTTGGCATACAGATTATAAGGGAGAGTGGCTATTCTCCTAGTGGAAACACAAAATCAGTTATTAGGTGGTCAGTTGACTGCCAGGCTGTAAAGATCTCTGCTCTGATAGAAAGTATATCCAAAATCAGTATATGCTGTATAGGTATGGTTTTATATTATCAGCTAGAGCCTCCAACGCATGCCTTGGAGAGTAGTCATTAAGGATAGTTATCGCATTTGTGGGTAAAAATACTCAGTATAGGGTATTTACTGCATTGTATTAGCTCCCATTGAATATAACGATAAAAAAGGGACATAAACATGGCTAAGGTTCAATCACTTCAGGATCCATTTTTAAATGCTCTACGTAAAGAGCATATTGTAGTTTCAATTTACCTAGTAAACGGTATTAAGCTACAAGGCCAGGTAGAATCATTCGACCAATTCGTAGTTCTTTTAAAGAACCAGGTAAGTCAGATGGTTTACAAGCACGCAATTTCTACAATTGTTCCATCTCGCGCTGTTAACTTATCTACAGAAGAAGATAAAGAAGAGTCAGCAGAGGCTCCAGCAGAGTCTGCAGCTGAATAATTATATTTGAGATAAAGTCCAATGACCCAAACGGAGTTTGAGTCTCTTGGCTCGACGTTGTTAGTACACGTCGAGTTACCTCAGATCCAATCACAAGAAGATTTAAAAGAACTACAGCTCTTAGCCGAATCCGGAGGTGGAGCTGTAGTTTGTAGTATTTCTTGCAAACGAGAAAATCCCGATCCAAGCACCTTTATAGGTTCAGGTAAAGTAACTGAAGTTGCCGATTCCGTAAGAGCATATGAAGTTGACACTGTCATTTTCAATAACAAATTAACACCTGCTCAAGAGAGAAATCTTGAAAAGGCTTTTGGCGTTAGAGTAATGGATAGAGTTGCACTTATCCTTACAATCTTTGCGCAGAGAGCAAGAACTTATGAAGGAAAGCTGCAGGTTGAGCTTGCACAGCTTCAGTATGAGCAGGCAAGACTTGTTAGAGGCTGGACTCACTTAGAGCGTCAGAAGGGTGGTTTTGGTCTGCGTGGCGGTCCAGGTGAAACTCAGATTGAGCTTGACAGACGTGCGCTACGTGAAAGAATCAGTGCGATTAAAAAAGATCTTGAGGTGGTAGCTTCAAGACGTGAGCAGAATAGAAGTAAAAGAAAGAAGAATTCTGTACCTGTTGTGTCATTTGTAGGGTATACCAATGCAGGTAAATCCACATTATTTAATCGTTTAACTAATTCTGATGTATATGCCGCAAACCAGTTATTTGCAACATTAGATCCGACCTTAAGAACAGTATCCCTGCCTGTAATCGGAAAAGCTGTATTTGCTGATACTGTAGGGTTTATCCGTCATTTACCACATGATCTTGTAGCTGCCTTCAGGGGAACATTAGAGGAAACAGCTCAGGCTGATTTACTACTTCATATTGTAGATTGCTCAGATGAGCATAAAGAATCAAATATTGAAGCTGTAAATGCAGTTTTAGAACAGGTTGGTGCTCAAGATGTAAAAACTCTGATCGTATACAACAAGGCAGATTTAATTTCTGATTCACCTGTAGAGATAATCAGGGATGATACCGGCAAGGCTGTTCGTGTGTATGTAAGTGCCTTATCAGGGTTTGGTGTTGAAAATTTATTATCTGCAGTAAGTGAGCTTTTATCTGATAATTTATGCGAATTTACTGTTAAGATAGGCAGTAAACACGGAAAGTTAAGAAGCTTATTGTATGCCTCAAAAGCAGTGGCTAATGAGAGCTATGATGAGCAGGGAAATTGTTTATTAGAGCTTAAGATAAAAGCTGTAGATGCAGCGATTATTGACAGCAAAACCGATGGCGATTTATCATCAACCTGTACGCTTTTGAAAAAGCCTTGGATTGTAAGTAATGAATTTGATTTTAGTTTAGTTGATTAAGACAATGGAAAATAATAAAGACTTAATGGGCTGGAATGCGCCTGGCCAGAACAATTCCTCCGAAGAGGATAAGCGTAAGGACACTGATCAGTGGGGCAGGAATAAAAAGTCTAATGAGACAGATCCTGTTGAAGCTCTAATTAACCTTTTAAAGAGCTTATTTGGTTCTTCAAAGAAATCAAATAATAGCAAAAGATCTTCAAAGAAGGATGGTAGCACTATTTTTGTAGCCATTCTGGTTTTATTAGGTATTTATATTTATTCTGGCTTTTATACAGTAAAAGAAGCTGAAAAGGGAGTCGTTTTACGTTTTGGTAAGATGTACTCCGTTGAGGATTCAGGTCTGAGATGGAAGTTTACAGGTATTGATACAGTAAACGTAATCGATATTGAGCAGGTACGTTCAATTCAGTCTTCAGGAACCATGTTAACAGAGGATGAGAATGTGGTTATCGTGGAGATGGACGTTCAGTATCGTATTTCAGATCCATTTAAGTATCTTTATTCTGTTGTAAATCCAGATAACTCCTTACTTGAAGCAACAGATAGCGCATTGCGTTATGTTGTAGGTCATACTCTAATGGATGACATTTTAACTTCAGGTCGTGAAATGGTAAGACAGAATACCAGAGATTTATTAACCTCTATTATCGAGCCTTATAATACCGGTTTAACCATTGTTGATGTTAACTTCCTGCCTGCCCGCGCACCAGAGCAGGTAAAAGAAGCATTCGATGATGCTATCTCCGCACAGGAAGATGAGCAGCGCTATAAGCGTGAAGCTGAAGCATATGCAAATGAGGTATTACCAAAAGCTGAAGGTCAGGTTCAGCGTATCCGTCAGGAAGCTGAAGGTTACAAATCTCAGGTCGTGCTTAAAGCTGAAGGTGAGGTAGCTCGCTTTGAAAAGGTTTTACCTGAGTACAATGCAGCTCCTGATATCACCAGAACCCGTATTTATTTAGATACTATGCAGGAAGTTTTAGGTAACTCTCAGAAGGTTATCCTAGATGTTCCAAAGGGCAGTTCACCTGTTTTATATTTACCTATTCCACAAAATGCTGCTCCTCAGGCTAATGTAAATACTGAAGCTGAGAATAATGCTGCTAATGCAAAGGGTAACAGCCGTCCAGCAGTTGATAATACTCATTATAAAGAGGGCTCACAGCGTACCGAGAGTTATCCTCCACTATCTGGAAATACTCAAAACGAATACAGTTCTTCTACAAGGAGAATCAGATAATGTCAAAAAACTTACTAAATTTATTCCTGGCAGCAGCAGTTGTATTAGCTTTTGTTTTATTTAATTGTACATATGTAGTTCAGGAAGGAACTCAGGGCATCGTAACCCGTTTTGGTAAAGTTGTACGTGCAAGTGACGGCAAGCTTGAAATTGTAGAGCCAGGCCTTCACTTTAAGGCTCCATTTATTGATAAGGTAAAATCTTTAGACGTTCGTATTCAGACTATCGGCTCATCAGCTGACAGATTTGTAACATCCGAGAAGAAGGACGTTATCATTGATTCTTACGTTAAGTGGCAGATTTTAGATTGCGCAACTTACTATTTAACCACAGCTGGTGGTAATAAGATGCAGGCTGAGGAGTTACTGCGCCGTCGTATTAACAACTCATTACGTAGCCAAATCGGTAGATTAACCATTCATGAGATCGTTTCAGGTCAGCAAGGAGAAAAGGCTGAGGTTTCAGAAGAGAGTAGCTTTGATTCTACAGAGAGCGATCCATTAGTAGTTGTAAGTCAGAGCAAGCGTGATCAGGTAATGCAGAATGCTTTACGTGATATTGGCGACTCAGCTAAGGCTTTAGGTATTAAGATTGTTGATGTTCGTATCAAGCAGATCAATCTTCCACCAGAGGTTTCAAATTCAATTTACCAGCGCATGAGAGCTGAGCGTGATGCTGTAGCTAAGCTGCACCGTTCACAGGGTAGAAAGGAAGCTGAAGCTATCAAGGCTCATGCAGACAGAGAAGTTGTTGTAAAGATTGCTGAAGCTGAGAGACTTGCAAGAGTGGTTCGCGGTGAAGGTGATGCACAGGCTACAAAGATTTATGCTGACGCCTACAGACAGAATCCAAAGTTGTTTGAATTTTTACGCACTATGGATGCTTACAAGAATTCTATGACCTCTGGTAAGGATGTGCTAGTTTTAGAGCCGAATAGTGAATTTTTTAAATTCTTTAATAACAATAATGGTGTAAATAAGCCATAATTTTGTATAATAACCGATTGGTGAAAATATTTTAACGCCTAATTCGAGGAACTCATAATGCCTAATAATGTAATTGTGCTTGGTACACAATGGGGCGACGAAGGTAAAGGAAAAGTCGCTGATTTATTAACTTCAAAGGCTAACATCGTAGTACGTAGCCAGGGTGGCAATAACGCAGGTCATACCCTAGTTGTAGGCGATAAGAAGGTTGTTGTTCGTCTAGTTCCATCAGGAATTCTACACAAAGAGTGCCTATGCTTAATCGGCTCTGGTGTTGTTGTAAATCCAGGTGCACTATTTGAAGAAATTGAAGAGTTAAATAAGGCTGGCGTAGAAAGCGTTGAGGCTCGTATTAAGGTTTCAGGCGCTAGTGCTTTATTACTTCCAATTCACCCTGCTATTGATAAGGGTGCAGAGAAGTTACGCGGTAAGAATGCAATCGGTACTACAGGTCGTGGTATCGGTCCTTGCTATGAGGATAAGATTGCTCGCCGCGGTGTTCGCGTAGGTGATCTATACGATATGGAAGATTTCAAAGTACGTCTAAAGGCCCTGTTAGACTACAGAAACTTCATGTTAAAGAATTACTACGATGAGCCAGAAGTATCATACGAATCAGTATTAAATTACATCATGAGCATTCGTGACCGCTTATTGGCTATGGTAGCCGACGTTTCAGAGATTATTGCTGAAGGTCGCAAGAATAATGAGAAGATCCTATTTGAAGGCGCTCAGGGTACTTTCCTTGATATCGATTATGGTACATATCCATATGTAACATCTTCAAATACAGTAGCTGGTGGCTGTGTAACCGGTTCAGGTGCAGGTCCACTTGATATCGATTATGTTTTAGGTATTGCTAAGGTTTATACCACTCGTGTAGGTTGCGGTCCATACCCAACAGAGTTAAATGACGAAGTTGGAGAAGGTATCAGAAAGCGCGGTGCTGAGTTTGGTGCTGTAACAGGTCGTCCACGTCGTACCGGCTGGTATGATGCAGTTGCAATGCGCAGAGCAGCAACCATTAACTCATTAACCGGCATGGCTTTAATGAAGCTTGACGTATTAGATGGTATGGATGAGGTTAAGATCTGTACTGCATACAAGATGAAGGATGGCACAATTAAGCAGCTACCTCCATTATCAGCTCATGAGTACGAAGGCATCACTCCTGTATATGAGTCAATGCCAGGCTGGAGCGAGTCTACTTTTGGTGTAACCAAGTGGGAAGAACTTCCTGTAAATGCTCAGAACTACATCAAGCGTTTAGAGGAAATCTCTGGTGTTAAGGTTGCAATTCTATCAACCGGTCCAGAGCGCGATCAGACCATCTACCTAGATGATCCTTTCTGCTAATAGATAGCATTAAAAAGAAGGCTCATGCAGAAAAACATGAGCCTTTTGTTAGGAGTTACAAAAGCGTTCGTAACTTCTTATGATCTGTTCTACTTTGATCTGTTAGCAGCCTTATAAGCTAAATCCTCAAGCATCTTAATGTATTTTGATTCAGGTAACACTTTAAGTGCCTCTTTAGCCTTCTGTACCGCCTCTAAGGCAAATTCTTTGCATTTGTCAATAGAATTGGTTTTTTGAATATATTCAAGCACGGCATCAAGATTATAGGTATGAATAGCTTCTTCAAGCTTTGCATGATCATCACCAGTAGTGTCCTGCAATGCAAAGATAAGAGGAAGAGTAATTCTACCGTCTAAAAGATCTTCACCAATGGTTTTACCTAATGTATTGGTGGTTGAAGTGTAATCAAGGATATCGTCAGCAACCTGGAAAGCAATACCAAGCTGTTTACCATACTCACCAAGAGCTTTAACCTGCTCTTCTGGTACTTTTGAGAGGAGAGCTGCACCTGCTGTTGCAAGCTCAAAGAGAGCTCCTGTCTTGCAGTAGATTGTTTCCTTGTAATCTTCGATGGTAATTGATAGCTGATTTTGAAGATGAAGCTGATTGATTTCACCTGTAACTAAAGTAGCCAGGGTTTTATTGAAAAGTAAGAACAGTTCACGGTTATCAATGTCATGAATACAGAAAAAACAGCGTGTAAACAAATAATCACCTGCTAAAACGGCTAGGTGATTCCCTTCTGTATCATTTAAAGTGCTCTGACCACGTCTGATGGTTGCTTTATCAATAACGTCATCGTGAACTAGAGTTGCTGTATGTAGTAATTCTGTAGATGCAGCAAAACTCAAAGCAGCTTTGTGAAGCTTTGGATCATTCACTCCTAAAGCATATTGTGCCAGAAGGCATAATTTTGGTCGGGTTCTCTTACCGCCGGCCTTTACAACATGAAGACACATAGCGTTAACATTGGCTTCATAAGCTGATCCGGTTAACACTGAAGATAAGATACCCTCTACCTTATCAAGATCTTCTTTTAATTCTTTTTCTAAACAATTCATGATAATTCTCATATAAGATAGATGTAATTGTAACATTTTACAAAGAAGTATTAATATAATTCTTGAAATTCTATTAAATAAGCTTTAAAATTTACACCGCATTTTTAGGGTCATTGATCTCTGTATTAATATAAAAGTGTAAAATCTTCGACAATTAATTGTAAGTCTTTGTGAAAGGACTTGCTATTTTGTATTTTTGTCGGTAAAATATTGACCCATTATCGCCCTAAATGGGCAAAAGTTTTAATCGATTGCGGGAGCTGAACTCCTGCATTTACCTGGAGTTTGAGCATGTACGCAGTTATTTTTTGCGGCGGCAAGCAGCACAAGGTTTCCGAGGGCGACGTGCTAAGCGTTGAGCTACTCGATGCCCAGGCTGGCAGCGATATCGAACTAGATAAAGTTCTATTAGTATCAGATGGTACCAATATCAAAGTTGGTGCTCCATACGTTGAAGGTGCAAAGGTTACCGCTAAGGTTCTAGGCGCACACGGTGGCGAGAAAGTTAAGATTGTTAAGTTCCGTCGTCGTAAGCACCACCAGAAGGTTACTGGTCACCGTCAGTGGTTCACTGATTTACAGATTACTGCTATTAAGTAGTAATAAAGGAGAAGGAATAAATGGCACATAAAAAAGCTGGCGGTTCCGTACGTAACGGCCGTGATTCCCAAAGTCAGCGTTTAGGCGTTAAAGCATACGCTGGTGAAGTTGTTTCAGCTGGTAGCATCATCGTTCGTCAACGTGGTACACACTTCCATGCTGGTGCAAATGTAGGTCTAGCAAAGGATGATTCATTATTTGCTAAGGCTAACGGTAAAGTATCATTCGTAACTCGCGGTGCTAAGAACCGTAAGTTCGTTGAAATCGTAACCGACGCACAGTAATACTTTTAAAAGTTTTACAATATAAGGGCTCGCTCGTGCGAGCCTTTTTAGTCTGTAGGTAGTAATTATTGCATGGCGCATACCTGCTGCCATCTTGTAATCAGGAGATCATAAGGTGAAATTCGTTGATGAAGCCATAATCCGTGTAGAAGCTGGTGATGGCGGTAATGGTATCGTAAGTTTTCGTCGTGAAAAGTATGTTCCTCGCGGTGGCCCAGATGGTGGTGACGGCGGTGACGGCGGTAACGTATATGTTAAAGCCGATACTAATTTAAACACATTAGTAGACTATCGTTTCACAAAGTTCCATAAGGCAGAGCGTGGCCAGAATGGTCAGTCTGCTGACTGTACAGGCGCAAGAGGCGAAGACAAGGTTCTAATGATACCTGTAGGCACTCGTATTACCGATGTGTCCACTGGTGAGGTTATTGGTGACCTGCGTAAAGAGGGTGATGTATTATGCGTTGCTCGCGGTGGTCGTCACGGCTTTGGTAATACTCATTTCAAATCTGCAACAAACCAGGCTCCAAGACAGAAGACTAATGGAACTCCAGGTGAGCGTCGTCAGTTAAAGTTAGAGATGCTTCTTGTTTCAGACGTAGGCCTTGTAGGTCTGCCAAATGCTGGTAAATCAACTTTTGTTCGCGCTGTATCAGCTGCAAAACCAAAGGTTGCAGATTACCCATTTACCACTTTAGTTCCTTCACTTGGTGTAGTAAAAACTTCACAGGGACGTTCTTTTGTAATTGAAGATATTCCAGGTCTTATTGAAGGTGCATCAAAAGGTGCAGGTTTAGGTCATCGCTTCTTAAAGCACTTAGAGCGTTGCCGAGTCCTTGTTCATTTAGTGGATGTTCATCCTGTTGATGAAACTGACCCTGTTGATAACGTGAATGTTATTGAAAACGAGATCAAGCAGTACGCTCATGAGCTGTACAACAAGCCTCGCTGGCTTGTTGCTAATAAGGTCGATTTAGGTACCGAAGA
Organism: Aeromonadales bacterium; assembly: GCA_012519775.1. Taxonomy (GTDB): domain Bacteria; phylum Pseudomonadota; class Gammaproteobacteria; order Enterobacterales; family Succinivibrionaceae; genus Succinivibrio. The sequence goes on from JAAYPN010000141.1 coordinate 8,498, forward strand.
AGAGGCTCAGGAGACTTTAAACCGTATTATCGAATCAGTTGAAGTAAAGCCAGAGAGAACTTTTATTATTTCTGCTCAGAATAAGACTGGTGTAAGCGAGTTAATCTTTGCTCTACAGGATCTTGTAGATGAAGTTAAGAAGAAAGAGCTTGAGGAGCCAGAAAAACCAAAGGCTGAAGAGTTCGTTTGGACTGAACCAGAAGTTCGTGAATATCAAATCGAGGATGATGACGATTTTGACGACGAAGAAGGTCCTGAGTTCATTTACAGAGGTTAATTATGGCAGCAGATATTCAGATCATTGTAGCTTTAGCTGATAATTTTGTAATCGGCAATAAAGGCCAGATCCCATGGCATTTATCTGATGATTTAAAGCACTTTAAAGAGATAACTACAGGTTACCCTGTAGTTATGGGCAGAAGGACCTTCGAATCTATCGGTAGGGTGTTACCTAATCGTTTAAATATCATGATTAGTAATACTTTTGATAATGAAGTCGAAGGTTTGGTTGTATTAAAGAGCTTATCTGAGGCAATTGACTATGTAAAAGATCAGACTCTGATGGTTATTGGTGGCGCTGCCATGTATAAAGAGGCACTTCCTTTAGCATCTAAATTGCATTTAACCAGAATCAAAAAGTCTTTTGAAGGTGATACCAAATTCCCTGATTTCAGAGAATATCCTTTTGAGCTTGTAGATTCAAAGACTCACTTCTCTGAGAAATGCAATTTTGAGTATGACTTTGAGACATGGCAAAGAAAGAAATAAGCCATCAACTTATAAATAAAAGTTATACAAAACAGGAGATCTCAATTGAGATCTCTTTTTGTACCTACCTATAACCTAAAACTGTAAATCTGTTTTATATCAAAAAAAAAGGGTTGTTCACTTAAAATGGTAATAACCAAAAAACCAAAAGGAACAACCCATGGACATTTTACAAAAATTCTTCTCTGATATCTATCCTGAACATGACGTTATAAGGATGGTATTACCAATTCTGGCATATATCGCATTAGAACCAGCGTTCTAGAAGGCATTAACAACAAGATTAAGGTGCTTAAGAGAATTGCTTTTGGTTTTAGAGATTTTAAATATTTCTTTTTAAGAATTAAGAGTGCTTTTAAAGGAAAAGCACTCACAGTTTAATATAAGCACTGGGTTAATATTGTGTAACCAAATCAGTGCTTACCACAGTTTTTCAGAAGAACCAATGAATTGTAATTATTCAGCAGCGTCTACTGTAGTAGTTGTTTGAACAGTATCAACTGACTGTGAGTAACCTGTAGTTTGAACAGGGATTTGATCTGCAGGGTTGCCCTTGATTGGATCCCAGCCTAGAACAAGTAGGTAAACGCCGAAACCTATAACGAATCCAACAGGAATGTGCCAGCCGTAACGTAACCAGTTAACAAAGCTTCTTGCTTTACCGAACATGTCACATACTGCAACACCAGCTGAAGAACCGAACCAGATCATTGAACCACCGAAGCCAACAGCGTATGACATTAGAGGCCAGTCGTAACCACCCTTGATTAAGCATAGCTGTGTTAATGGAATGTTGTTGAATACAGCTGATAAGAAACCAATTGATAAGGTTGATAGAATTGATGCATCAGGTACTGACTCAATAGGTACTAACTCTGCGCAGAAAACTAGTGCAACTAGGAATACAGTACTCTCGATTGATGACTTTACTACCTTGAAGTTAATCTTAGTGATTAAAGAGCCTAGCAAGATTGCAATCCAGATACCTAAAGCTGGGAACTCATATAAGTAGTTGAAGCTGATAGCACCTGCAAGGATTAGTACTACGATTGATAAGTTCTTCTTATCAATGTGAGCATCTTTAGCTGAAGCAAAGTCGATTGGGCTGTACTTGTCCTGTTGCTTTGAAGCAAAGTATGCAACGAATAGGATTGCAACGATAGCAGGTAAGAATGCCTGAGCAATAACTAAAGGATCTTTACCGTAAATCCAGATTAGTGTAGTTGTGGTATCTCCAACTACTGAACCTGCGCCACCAGCGTTTGATGCAGCGCAGATTGCAGCTACGAAACCGATGTGTACTTTACCCTTGAATAGAATCATTGCAAGTGAACCGCCGATCATAGCTGCAGCAATGTTATCTAGGAAAGCACTTAGCACGAAGATTACGATTAGAAGAATGAAACCGCCTAAGTAATTGTGTGGTATGTAGCGTGGAATAATTGTAGGTAGTTTTGAACCTTCAAAGATGTTAGCTAATACTGAGAAACCAGGAAGCATTAAAGCAAGATTAAGGTAAGTATTCCATGAACCTGAGATGAACTTACCTGTTTCATCGTAATGGCCGATTAGTTTTGAAATAACTGAGAAACCATCTGTAAATTCGTACTTGTAGAAGCAAATAGCAAGTAAACCGCAGATTGCAACCTGCATTGTCTTTGTATAGAAAAGAGCGACGCCAACAAGCATTAAGCCAAAAATGATCATCTCATAGCGAATGCCATAAAATGTAAATCTGGTGAATAGCGACTGATCGCCTGCACATGCTGAACCTGTTACACAGAGTAGAACAAGCATTGCCATGATTTTGTGAATATATTTCATATTAAGTTCTTTGATTATTTGTTATTTATAGTTTACGTATACGATTTAGTATCAGTTAGATGTTGTTATCTTTTTTCTCATCTGACGCAATTAGAGTATCAGGAGCATCGAAGTAGCTCTCATGAACGTTTAAACGTTGGATCCAGAACCAGAAGCCTATTGCAATGTAGTGAGCAAATAGAACTCTTAAAACGATGATTCCAAAGTCTGATAAGAAGTAGATGGCAGCAAGAGCGATAACAGGACCTGCAATCCATGATGACAGGTGAAGAAAGTTGTTCTGACCCTGTCTGATGTAGTTAACTTGTCTGTTGAAATTTTCGTAGAAGAAAACAGCCAGTGCTCCAACAGTGATGATGATACCAACAACAAGCATTGCTTTGTTGATAGCTAAACTGATGAAGAGTAAACCGATAATGCAAACTAGGATATCGTGTTCGTAAATAGCTTTTTTACCGAATTTGGGAACAAGGTATCTGATTAGAATAATGCCGATGCAAGTTGCTACTGCGAAGATGGAAACAAAAGCGACAGCTCCCACGTTAGCATTTACATCTAGGAACTTAGCCCAAATGCCTAAGCTTGCAAATAGTGCCATCACAATACCTGAGCTTAGATAGCCAACAGACATTAGAATGACTTTTTTGATGTTGTTTTGATTATCTAACATAAAAGACCTATCTTTAATTTATTGCACTTAGAAATTTTAGTAAACTAAAATGTCAGTTTATTATTAAATATTTTTTCATTATTTTCAATAGAAAATTGAGAAAATGATAAAAATAATATTAACCCTAGTAAATACAGTAAGTTAACTGTTATAAATTTTTATTTAATGTAAAAATACTAGAAATTCTCCATATTTTGTTGTGACAAAATTGTTTTCTTATTTAACATAAAGGTAAATTGAATATTTTATTAGCAATCACAAAGGTGAAATTTATTTTTTTAACGTCTTCTATATCTGTTTCGATAGAAGAAAATTGGTGGAATTGCAATAGGCACAGCATGAAGCTGCAACAGCTTCTAAGACAACTAACATCTATTTGTTATAGTGAGTTGGACTTATAGCTTTGATCTTATGATAGATCTCATCTAGATCTGTAATCTTACCTGTACTTACGCTCTTACCTAACTGATACAGACGGGTTAAAGAGCTCATGTGAATGCCAAGTTTGCTAATAGACTTATGACATATTGCATATAAGCTTTGGTTAGCACAAATTTTGATCGTGAGCATGGTTAATGATAGGGTGATCTCTGGATAAAAAAGCATCTAAAGCTTTTGCCATTTCATACAGAGCCTGCATGATTACGCGGGTCTCTGCACCTGAACTTGCCAATCTCCAACCGTAGGTTAATAAAATGTTAGCGACCTTGTTTAGTCTAGAGTGAGGGTCGTTATCAAGATTTCTCATAACTTATCAGACTCTAATTGTATAAACAGGAAACTTGGCCATTATCTGAAACGGTTTTATCGGTTTTATGTGACCACTGGTGATTATCTAAAGCACCTGTTTTGTCATAATAACGAAGTTTTCAGGGCATTTCTGATTATCAACTTTTGTGATAGCAGTATGATGCTCAATTGAAATAGAGTTTTCTTCGCCAATTTCACCCCATGCTGCTTCCATTGTTACAAATGCAGTTGATGAGCAGATGCCTAAAGCTAATACGAAAGATGCAGCAAATAAATTATTTTTCATTTTTATCTCCAAACTGATTTTTATTTAAGTTTGGAATAAGCGCTTATTCTTAACGGTTATGATTATAGGAACGGGGAAGATTCCCATAAGAATCAGATCCATTTACTACTACAATAAAGTCAAATTAAAAAAATATCATTATGATCGATATTAGATTAAGAGTATTTCAAAGCGTTGCAAACAATCTTAGCTTTACAAAAGCTTCAAAAGAATTGTTTAAATGCCAGCCGGCTATAAGCCGTCACATACAGGAATTAGAAAGTGAGTTTAACACTTAACTTTTTAATAGAAAGACTACATCAATAGAACTAACTGATGCAGGAAAGTTATTACTCAAACACGTCAATATAATCTTAAGCGACTATGAAAAGCGAGCTTTTGAAATGAACGCTCTAAACCAGAAGTTTGAAGGTTCTCTGACTATTGCTGCAAGTACAACTATATTCCAGTATGTGCTTCCACAGATATTAGCTGAATTTAAAAAGAAGTTCCCTGATATTAAGATTTCAACCATGTGCGGAAATACCGATGCTATTGAATGAGCGGTATTAAATCACGATGTTGATATTGGCATGGTTGAGGGTATTGATACGAAATCACCCCTGAAATATACACCTTTCATGAATGATGAATTGGTGGCTTTCGTAAAGAAGAGCACAGAGTTATCAAATCATAATGTAATAACCATCAGGGAATTAAAGGAGCTTCCTTTAATTCTCAAGACGAAGGGACTGTAACTAGAAAACTAATCGAAATGCAGCTAGAGTCGTTAGGTTATACATTAGATGACTTTAATGTTGAGATGTGTTTCTCTGATGCAGAGTCTGTAAAGTGCTTTGTCGAAATTCTGAAGCGTTAGGTATTTTATCTGACAAGACCATCCGTAGTGAAATCTCAAGAAAGTCTCTGAAGAAACTAAAGATTAAAGGGCTTGAGTTTAATCGTGAGTTCTCTTTTGTTGAGCGCAATCAGCATGGTGAGGGCTGTCCTGATCAGAGATTCAAATCCTTTACATCATCCTTCTTCAACAGCATCAACCTGTTAAAAAGAAAGTAATAAATATCATTAAATAACTGGTATGAGACAAAGATGTTTAGCTAATCTTTGTCTTTGACTTTACACTTATTCTTTCTTTAGTTTCAAGACAATAGCAGGTTAGCATGTTTTCCCATACACATCCTGTATCTAACGCTATGATATTCTTAGCGTTACATTGAGCTTCAAGTGCGGCCCAGTGTCCAAAGAACAGAGTATATTCCTCATCATTGTACATATATGGTTTTCCAAAATTAAACCATGGGTACAGATTGTCCTTTTGGGCATCTTTTACAGAGCAGTTTGAGTGGCCATAATCTAAAACAAGATCTTCTGTACACAGTCTCATTCTAGTAAAAGCGCTGATAATAAAGCGCCACAAACTCAAATCTGTCTTTTTCAGATCTTCAGTAAAACAGTTTGGTGTATCACCGAACATATTAGATAAAAGAAGTTTTCTATCAATTGGATCGAGCATAATCTTTCTGATGAAATCTGACAGATATTCTGCTTCATTGAGATTCCATTTTGGATATATGCCAGCATGGCAAACTGCTATTTTTTTGTTTTTATCCAGGTATAAAAGAGGTAAATCGAGGTAAAAATCGATAATTTTTGGTAATTTATCTGAAGTTAGAATGGCTTCAATTCTATCGCGGTGTTTTGCTTTATGTACACCGGCTGCTACTGCTAAAAAGTTCAGATCATGATTACCTAAAACTGCATGAATACTGTTTGGGTATAGTTCTTTTACAGAAATTAAATAGTTTAGAGTATGAAGTGGTTTTGGCCCTCTACCGATGATATCTCCAGTAATAATAATCTCATCTTTTTGGGGAGTAAATTTTATCTTATCAAGAAGTTTTGAAAACTCATCAAAACAACCGTGTAAATCTCCAAAAATATAGGTAGCCATACGTACTCCAACATGTTTTCTTATTTTTTATGAAATATTATAAAAAATTATTTCATTTTGTGCATGAAATAATCATCTTACTTGGAAACCTATAATAAAATAGAATGAATTAGACCAGAATAAGCCTAAATTAGAGAATAACTTCATGCCATTTATTAAGAAAAGCTATATCATCGAAAAACTGCTGCCAAATGTTGCTATTGAAAAGCTAATAGGCCAATATGTTACTTTAAAAAAGTCTGGCGCAAGCTATATGTGCTGCTGTCCTTTTCATAATGAAAAAACACCATCATGTCAGGTAACACCTTCAAAACAGATGTTTTACTGCTATGGCTGTAAGGCACACGGCAATGCCATAGATTTTATTATGAAGTATAAAAATCTAAGCTTTGTTGAGGCCGTAGAGGAATTATCTCAATTTGCAGCCATACCTGTTGAGTATGATGAAAACAGCAAGTTTTCAAAAACTGAGGTAGATAAATACAAAGAATATTATGAACTGATGGATCGCTGTGCATCATTATTTACAAAGTTTTTAAATTCTCCTGAAGGCGCACAGGGACTGGATTATTTTAAAAATGCACGCGGTTTAACAAGCAAAAACATTGTAGAGAGCAGATTAGGTTTTGCTCCTCGAGATTCAAAATTATTTATCAATGCCGTTTGTAAAAAGGCATCAGATAAACAGGCTTTAGTGGATTTGGGCATGCTCATTACAGGTAACTATGGCCTTCGTTCCATGTATCGCAACCGCGTTATGATCCCTATTTTTGATAAAAGAGGAAGAATAATCAGCTTTGGTGGAAGAACTATGGGCGATGACAAGCCTAAGTACATGAACACTAAAGAAACACCAATTTATAAAAAACGCAAAGAGCTGTTTGGTTTATATGAAACATTAAAAGCTAACAACAACCGTCCATCACGCATCGTTGTAGTTGAAGGTTACATGGATGTAATCTCAGTGCGTCAGGCAGGTTGCAGTTATGCTGTGGCTTCATTAGGTACAGCAACTACAGCCGAACAGTTAAATGAGATGTTTCGCTACACTGACAAGGTAATCTGCTGTTATGATGGAGACAGTGCAGGTCGCCACGCTGCTTGGCACGCATTAGAGACAGTAACACCAGTGCTTCAGGAATCTAAAGAAATCTACTTTGCCTTCCTGCCAGAAGAGCATGACCCTGACTCACTTGTTCGAGAAAAAGGATTATCAGCTTTTTCGGAATTTTTAGACAATGCAATCAGTTATGCTGAATTTTTAGTGCTGCACAAGTCAAATTCATATAATCTTAATGATCCTAATGAATTGTCCACAATGGTAAACGACACCATAAATTTCATTAAGACTATCCCATTAGCTTCAATGCAGAATGTATCTTTGTTACTTTTATCTAAGGTCTCAGGCATGAGTCAGCCCATGCTTTATGAGATGCTGAAAAACGCAAAAAACACAGAGACTAACAAGCCAACAGCTTTTGAAAAAGAATTCAGCTATAAAGAAAAGACCGTGTCTCAAGGTGAGGGAATATTTAAAACTCCAATGAGAAAGCTGATGGCTTTTGTGATTCAGCAGCCTATTGTTGTATCTAGTGTTTATCATGAATTTGCGCTCGATACCTTCATTACTTTATGTAAGAGACTTAATGTAAGGGGATCAGAGCAGCTAGAAGGATTATTAAATATGATCCTTGAAACACCAGATATTACCGCTGCTAATTTCATTGAGGTCACAAGACAAGGTCCTTATGAGACAATTGTGAGAACCCTAATGTCAGCTCCTTTAAATATTTCCTTTGAAAATGGCTCAAAAGAGCTGAAATTTGAAGAAAAAATTGATTATTTTTCAGATATTATGTCAAAAGTCTTAGAAAAGCCTTTAAAAGATAGAGCAGAGGTTTTAAAGATTCAGTTAGCGCAGGGAAATACTAAGGTGTTAAATGAATATACAGCCTTGCAAAAGGAGATTCTGTCAGCGGATGTATAGACTTGAGACATCTTGACGTTGATATGCTTAGATTGTAAAATAGCTCCCTGATGTGGCCCATTAGCTCAGTTGGTCAGAGCAGACGACTCATAATCGTTTGGTCTCCCGTTCAAGTCGGGAATGGGCCACCACTTCAGAAATCCTATCTGTCTTAATTTGATTTAATAGAATTATATAAAGCAGGACACTTATCGTAAGAGTCTTCGGTTGCTGTTGCGTATTTACCGTTATTCTCAACCATTACAGAACCCTGAGAACTGCCTGAAATTAAGCGAACCTTTTTGCCAACAGCATATTTACATGAGAATGGCATATCAACAATTAAAGGGCCGTTATCTGAATTTATAGTCAGACGAACACCATCGTGCCTGTCAGATAATGAAGATGCTCCGCCTGCTGCAACTGCACCTAGACCTGCACCAACAAGAGTTCCTGTAGAATTCTTTGAGATTAAGTTTCCGATAATAGCACCGCCAATTGCACCTAATAGGCTATTGGATGTTCCGTCATGCTTATTTGTATCAATATCAATAGCTTCCATACCGGTGATAGTACCCTCATAGTAGCTTTGAACAGTACCTGCCTCTGATACAGGATTAGTACAACCGTTCATAAGAGAAGTACCCAAAACACAAGAAGCTAATGTAATAATTGCAATTTTGTTTTTATTCATTTTGTATACCTAAAATGTAATTTTTATTGTGCTAATAATATACCTTATATCTTAGATTTTTATTAGTTTAAATACCCATACAAGATGATAAAATTAGGCAATTAATACAATTTAGAAATAGATTATATGTCAAAAAAAATTAAACAGATCCCCTATACAAAATATCCAGATCCAATTGAACTTACTGTCGTAAAGTTAAACGATAAAGGGCAGGGTATTGCATATTTAGACAAATATGAGATTTATTTAGAAGATGCCGTCGATGGTGATGTTGTACTTGCAAAAGTAGAAGCACCTTTTACTAACGGCTCAAAAAGACGTCCTGCTAACGTTTTGTCTTTTATAAAGAAATCTGACAATAGAGCACAAAATAACGACGATGTTTTAAAGCATAGTACCTATGCTTATGGTAAATTAAAGTATGAGATTTCTTTAGAAAAGAAGCGCCAGAATATCCTTGAAGCTTTGAAAAAAGCAAAAATCAAAGCAGATGTTTCAACGGTTGAACCTACAGATTTATCAAAACCATCAAGATATAAAACCATTCGTTATTTTGCCTTGACAGACAATAAAGTTATCAATGGTTTTTATAAAACAAATTCTCATGAAGTAGAATCCGTTGAGTTTTCTTCATTAGAGCCTAAATGGTTTAGTGATTTTGCAAACGACTTATGCAGATTGTTTACAGATAACGCAGTATCAGTTTATGACGAAGAGAGCAGATTAGGTCTGTTAAGGTATCTATTATTACGAGATACTCAAAAACAAAGATTGTGTGTTCTGACAGTTTTCGAACAAATTGATGAAAATTTAGTCAGTTTATACAAAAAATTAGCAGAAAATTATCAGATTGAAGCAATTTATTTAAATATTAACGGATCTTCTGGTAATCAGATTTTAAATGGTAATCTGCAGTGCTTAAGCGAAAAAGAGCAGATCAAATTGTCTTTATGTGATTTTGAATTTAACGCAGGACCTAACACCTTTTTACAGGTAAATTATGATATTGCAAGTAAACTCTATCAGGAAGCTATAGATTTTTGCGGTAAGGATAAAGAAGGACATGCTTTAGATTTATGTTGTGGAGTTGGTACCATGACTTTATGTTTAAGCAGAAACTTTGAATCAGTAAAAGGAATTGAGATTGTTGAAGACTCGATTAAAGCAGCCTGCATCAATGCTGAAGAAAACCATGTTGATAATGTAAGTTTGGAAGTAGGAGATGTAAAGAACAATTTAAAGGCACATTTAAAGGATCCAAAGCTTAAAGCCATCATTTGTGATCCATCAAGAGCGGGAATTGGACATGAAGCCTGCACAGCTTTAGCTTCAGTTAAAGGTTCAATGAAATTAGCTTATATCTTTTGTTCATTAACAGCTCTTACAAGGGATCTAAAGACTCTAGTTGAAAATGGCTATAGAATTGAATCAGTAAAAGGCTTTGATATGTTCCCATTTACATCACATGTGGAAACATTAGTTTTATTATCAAAGAATTAAAAACAAAAGAGTCTGCTTTAGAGAATTCATAAGTAAATTTTCATATATGTTTTAATTAAAAGTGGACTAAACAATTTATTTATGGATATCTTATGAAAAGACCGAAGATAAAAATTACTCTAATAGATAGAAAAGGACCTCGCGGTTGTCACAGAGGTCATAAAGTAGGCGATTCTTTTGATTTTGATACAGAGCGCGGAAAGCTGTGCCCGATGGCTATGCATGTGGCGTTTCCTTATGTTGATATTCTTCGTTATGGCGGAGAAATTCCAGGTCAAGAAAAAGGCTGTGCCGTTTTTGCCTGTCCTGATGTAGATACTTTAAATGTTTTTAAAATTGAAAGAATAGATGAGTAGAAAACGAAACAACAATTAATTGACAAATTGCACATGGAAATGATTGATCTTTATAAAGGTGATGTAAAAAGAATTCAGCATTTTTGTAAGGTTTACAGTTATGCAAAGCTAATAGCTCAGTTAGAAAATGTAGACGAGAATACTCAGCTTATTCTGGAAGCTGCAGCTTTAACTCATGATATCGGTATTCATTTATGCGGAGAAAATATGGAAGCTCTAACGGAAAACTTCAGGAGCAGGAAGGACCTGCTCTTGCGGAAGTATTATTGGCAAAGCTAGGTTTTAATGAGGATGTATCAAAGAGAGTTTAATACCTGATTGCACATCATCATACATATAAAGATATCGATGGTATTGATTATCAGATTCTAGTTGAAGCAGATTTTTTGGTAAATTTCTATGAGGATGAGATCCCTGCAAAGGCAATCTCTCAAGCTTATGAGGCAGTTTTCAGAACTAAAACCGGAAAGGAAGTCTCTAAATATCTTTGTGTGGAAGGTGTTCAACGTTTGAATTCTAAGTGTCTAACGTTTAGATGCAAAAGTGTTCAAGGTTTAGATTCTTTATGTTTGTCCTTTAGGTAATTTTCCAATAAGTCTTTCTTCATAAGTTAATTTCATAACAAAACCCCATTATCAATCATGTGATCAATAATGGGGTTCATACTATAAAGTTGGGGCTTTTTTGCGACCTAAACGTGGTAAAAGAGCTATCACAAACAGATAATTTTGCTATTTAAACCGGAAAATTAACAAAAAAAATGCGAGAACCTCGTTAAAAATGATCACATCTCCTTTTATATATTCTTTATGACGGTATAATTTTATTTAATAGTTAAGAAATATATATATATTCTGTTTTGAGCATAAAAGAAGACATTCAAAGCAGAATTTCTTGGAGACTCAATGGAGTACGGCATTCAGATAGCTTGCTTAACAATAACTGCTTTTATTACAGTTGAGTTTTACCAGTATCGAAGATTAAAACTGCTTTCAACAAAATTGTTTGAAGGTTTTCTATACTTAACTTTATTTTCTGTTTTTTCTGAAGTAGCATCAATTTACGTTGCAAGAAATCCTCAGTTTTTCTCAATTGAATTCTCAAAAACTGTAAATCAGTTACGCTTATCTTCATTTCTTATTATTGCTTACTACGTATATATTTATATTGATTTAAAGTGTAAGAATAATAGGCAGTATAAGCTATGGCAGTTTGCTTTAAGAACTGTACCTTTAGCTATCGGTATTGTAGGTTTGCTAGTTGGTTCAATCAGCTATCATGTGGATGCAAGAGGTGTGTATTCATATGGGTCACAGATTGATGTCGCTTTAGGCATCTGCCTAATATATTTCTTTTTGGCAATGATGTCTTTAGCAAAAGCATACCTGAAGAATCGTAATTCCATAAAAATAAAATTAGATTTCCTGTTCTGCTTTACCATTATTTCAGGAATCGCTTTATATCAATATATCCAACATACAGTTTCATTTTTCTGCTTATCTTTAGTTGTATTCTTATCATATATCTTCTTTAACTACGAGAACTCTAAGGAAAATGAGGATAAAGAAATCCCAAGAATTCTATCAAGACTTGCTTTTGAGACCACTCTAAGAGAAGTGTTTTATGAGCAGAAGCAATTCTGGATCATTTCATTTTATCTTCAGAATATTGAAACTTTAAGAGCAACCTATACTCAGGCAACCTGTATTGACTGTATTGATAAATCCATTAAATCTATTCCTGATTTTAAGAATAGAAACATCTTCAGAATTTCAGAGTATAGCTTTGGATTCTTTATCTTTAATAAAGATGAGTTAGATGATTGGTATGCACGCTATAAAGTATCTGACAAAGCTTTAACCATTGAGGACTCAACCATTGAGCCTTCATATTTCGTATGCTCAATTGAGTGCCCAACAATTGCAAAAGATGTAGAGTCATTCTTTAATCTGTTATCCTTCTGTCAGACTCAGTTTGAAGCTCAGACTGATCACTCTATGTTTATTCTTGATAAGGCAACAGCTGAAAAACGAGATTACTATGTATCAGTTGAGAAGCTGGTCCAAAAAGCTATCGACAATGATGGTTTCTTTGTGGTATATCAGCCAATTATCAATTCCAAAACAGGTTTGTGTGAATCTGCTGAAGCACTTGTAAGATTAAAAGACACCAGATCGTTTGGTTTTATTTCTCCTGAAATCTTCATTCGCGTTGCAGAAAGAAAAGGTTTAATCAGTAAACTTGGTGATCAGGTATTTTTTAAAGTTTGCAGATTTGCAAGGGAATATCACTTAAAAGACATTGGTATTAAATATATTGAAGTAAACTTATCTGGTATTCAGATTTCAGATCCAAGTATTTCTTATCGCTTACATCAGTGCGCAAAGAGCTTTGGTATCGAGCCTGATTTCATCAATCTTGAGGTTACAGAAACAGAAGCCGTACGCTCTAACAAGATTGCTGTTGATAATGTAAACAAGTTAAAGAAACTAGGTTATAAGTTCTCTCTTGATGACTTTGGTACCGGTTACTCAAACTTCTCAAAGATTGCAACTATCGACTTTGATTTAATTAAACTTGATAAGAGCCTAATCTGGCCTGCTTTTGCTGATGGAAATACTCAGAAGGCAAAGCTAACTTTACAAGGCTGTATTAACATGATTAAGACCTTAGGATTTACCATGGTAGCTGAAGGTGTTGAAACTCAAGAGCAGGCTGAATACTTAAGAGATGCTGGAGTTGAGTTCCTGCAGGGGTACTATTACTCAAAACCAATTTCCTCATCTGCTTTTTTAGAGTTTGTTCAGCGCTTTAACATAGGCCATATAGACAGCGAGATGTCATCATAAACTGATGAATTTGAGTTTGTATACTAAAAGACCTAACGCAATGTTAGGTCTTTTACGCTGAATTGAGAATGTATTCTTATGACTCTAATCCATTGAACTCAAGAATAACCTTTCTATCAAACACTCTTTCACAGTAGCGGCATTTCATGTAAACATTATCACCTTCTGTTGTGATCTTAAAGCGTGCATTTGCATCTCGTTCTTCATTGGTGATGCAGTTGCTGTTAGGGCACTTGAATACACCTACAGTCTCTAAAGGTAATCTTAATTTGTACTTATCTACAACCTTGTAATCTTTGATCTGATTGATAGTTGCACTTGGAGCTAAAACAGCGATTTGCTCGGTTTGTGCAGGTGAGAATACTACGTCAGATATTTTAATAATATCCTTATGACCTAGATCACCAGAGCGAAGATTAAAACCAACTGTTAACTGATTGTCCTTACCTAGGAACTTAAACATACGAATGATGTTAATAGCCTGTCCTGGAGTAATGTGGTCAATTACAGTACCATTTGCAATAGCTTCTACAAGGAGTTGTGACTTGTTGTTTACTACGTTAGCGGTCATTTTAAATCTCCTTATTTAATACTAGAGAAAGAATTGCTTCACGAGCATATACGCCGTTGGCGGCCTGCTTGAAGTAGTAAGCGTATGGAGTATTGTCAACCGAAGATACTATTTCATCGATACGAGGTAGGGGATGTAGGATCTTCATGTTTTCTTTAGCATCTGCTAAAACTTCAGGGGTTAGAATGAACTTTGATTTTATGTGCTGATACTCGGTCTCATCAAAACGTTCTTTCTGAACACGGGTCATGTAAAGAATATCAATCTTTGGCATAACCTCTTCTAGGCTCTTATGTACTGAGAATTTAATACCACGGCGGTTTAAGTCATCAAGAATGTACTGAGGCATTGCAAGTGACTCTGGAGATACTAAAAAAATTCTTGCATTATACAGTGATAGAGCCTCAGTAAGTGAATGCACTGTACGGCCGTACTTTAAATCACCTACAAAGGCAATTGAAATTTCATCTAATCTACCCTGAGTCTCTTTAATGCTGAATAAATCAAGCATAGTCTGTGATGGGTGCTGATTTGAACCATCGCCAGCGTTGATTACAGGTACTGGTGAAATATCTGCGGCTAATCTTGCAGCGCCTTCTTTGTTGTGACGAATTACTAAGGCATCAGTATATGATGTGATAATTCTCATTGAGTCCATAAAGGATTCGCCTTTCTTTCCTAATGAGGTATTACCTGCATCAGGGAAACCGATAACTCTACCGCCTAATCTTTGAATAGCTGTTTCAAATGATAAACGTGTACGGGTTGAACCTTCAAAGAAGGTAACACCGATTAGTTTGTCTTTAAGTAAGTCATTTCTTGGATGAGCTTTTAACTCAAAAGCAGTTTTAAGAATTAATTCGATATGATCTTTTGAGAATTCAGATATAGAGATGATATCTTTCTGGAAAAGTGGATTTGTCATATTATTGTCCCTTGCACTGAGTGATAACCAGTAAGAACGGGGACGCATTCGCTTTCAGGCGCGGTTGCGTTTTTTCGCTGTTCCTGAAAGCTACATTATACTCTAAAAGAAGCGAAAAATATTTATTTAATTTAAGAAAATTATCCGATTATGCTTTTATGGCAAATGTTTTTCGCACTTTAAGTTTACATAAAAGTGGTCATAAATCGCATGTAAATTCTGAATATCAGAGCCATTAGTTAAGTTTGTGTCTAAATAAATATGAAGCTATAGAAAGGGTAATAATTCCAATTGCAATAAGCGGTGCAATTAAAGGCATCACATCCAAAAGAGTTTTTCCTTCAAGATAAATCTGCCACATGCTGTTGATTCCATAGTAGGCAGGATTTAAATATGCCATCACTTTAAAAGAAGATGGCATTCCATCTACAGCGGTAATAAGACCTGATGTCATAATCAGAATAGTACACAAACTAAAACCAAAGATTAGGGACTGAATGGTGGTACTGCTTAAAGTGGAGATAGTAAGTCCTATACCAACAACAGTAACAGAGAATGTCACAACCAGAATGGTTAGCCCAATAAGACTGCCACGCATTGGAATTTTAAAGTAGAAATAACAGATTGTAATCAGAATTAAAGACTGAATCGTAGCGATTATAATCGGAGGCAGCGCTTTTCCTATCAGCATCTCAAGAGGTCGAGCCGGGGTCATGATCATCATATCGTAGGTTCCGTCTTCTTTTTCCCGTGTAACGCTCAAAGATGATAAAAGCAGAACCTGTATGATGGATAAGGCAAGTGTCATACCGATCAGGATGGTGTAACGGGTGTAGTTATTCTCATTAAACAGAAATTGAGTATTGATGGTAATAGGATTCTTTCCAAAGTATTTATTATTGATGTTTTCAATAATTTCATTTACATAACCTGATGCTGTGTTTGCAGATGCTGTGTTTCTTGCATCTAAAATCATATTCAGATTTCTTGTATTCTTAAAATTTGAATCTATATAGATGGCAATTAGACTTTTTTGATAATTTACGTTATCCCTTAAACACTCAATGCTTGTACATTGTTCCTGTAGCTCAAAATGAGGTGTTTTAGCTAGAGTCTGTTCAATCTCATGGCTTAGTGCGTCATTTGACTGTGAACAAATAACGTATGGGACATGTTCTAAATGAAATGAAGCTCCATAACCGAAAATGATGCACTGTACGATTACAGGTGCAAAAAGAATGATTTTAGAGTTCCTGTCCATCAGGATGGTTAAGAATTCTTTTTTGACTAGACCTAATATTCTAAGTAAGGATTTTTTAAAGAAAGAAATATTCATTATTTACAATCCTTCTTAACCTGTATTACAGCTAAAGTAAAAAAGACGCTGCACCAGAATAACTGAATAACAAAGTTCAGCATGATAAATCCTGTCTGTCCTCCTGAAAGCATGCTGATACGCATCGCTTTAACCTCATATGTAGGAGGAATAATGGCACCGATAATGCGGATAAACAGCTGCACCGCCCTTAAATCAAAAATAAGTCCGGAGAGCATAACTGTAGGCAGGAAACCTAAAATAACAGCCATCTGTGCGCAAAGGAACTGATTTTTTAGTTTAGATGATATTAATACACCAAGACAAATCATCTCTAAAGCATAGATTGATAAGCTGACAAGCAGACTTATAATGCTTCCCCGGATTGGGATCAGATATAAAGTCTGTCCTACTGTAAGCACAATTAGCATAGACCACAGAGCAAGCAGGTAGTAGACAATTACCTTTGATAGAACAATCTCAAGTGCGCTAGCTTTTGTGGTTGCCAGTGTTTCAATGGTATTTCTATCCCATTCACGGGCGATAACGAAACTTCCTAAAAAGATACTCATCAGGGTAATGATACTTACGTACTGTCCCGACATTAAAAACCAAACTGATTCGTTTGCCTCGTTAAACCAGTTTCTGGTGTTTATGGAAATTCTTTTACTGCCTTCGCTGTTGGCAAATTTTTCTACAGCTTTTGCAAGTGTACCGTTAAGGTACATACTAGATAACTCTGCTAACTGAGCTTCTACGCCATTAGCATAAATTATTACCTGGCCATTACCTTTTTGAACTTCATTTGCAAAATTATTCTGCAGGTATAAAAGTACATCAACCTTATCCTCTTCAAGAAGCTTCCGTGCTTTAGAAAAATCCGGGGTTACTTCCACCTCATAATATTCTGAGCCTATAAATTCCTGAGTAATTGTCCTTTCAAGCACAGATTGGTTATAGGTGCAGATAGCAAGTTTTACAGGCTTTACATCCATACGGATGGCAGAACCATAGATTAGCACTAGAATTATCGGAAAGATAAAAGCAAGCACAAAGACTGACTTGTCTTTTAAAATCTGCTTATATTCCTTTTCAAGAAGGAGTGGTAAATATTTAAACATCACAAATCCTCCTTTTTTCTGAATTCTTCAATAAGCTCTACGAATTTCTGCTGAATACTAATGCGTTTGCCATCTTTTATGCAGATCCTGTTTGGATCGCCTATTACCAGGATCTGTCCTTGGTCCTGAATCAAGAAGTTATCGCAGTATTCAGCTTCTTCCATGAAGTGTGTGGTAACAATAATACATGTTCCGCTGTTAGACAGATTACTGATTAAATACCAGAAATTACGTCTTGCAAGAGGATCTGCTCCTGAAGTTGCCTCATCTATGAATAGTATCTTAGGTTTATGAATAAGGGCGCAGGCCATAGACAGCTGCCTTTGAATACCAAAAGGCAAATTCTCACTTTGTACTTTTTTCCATTCCTGCAGTGAAAAATCCTCTAACAGTTCTTTAATTCGTGCTTTTAGCTGTTTGGGCTCTAGACCGTAACTCAAACCAAAATACTCAAGATTCTGATATACAGAGAGTTTTCTGTATAAAGAGAATTTCTGAGATACATAACCTATGGTGCCACGGGCATCTTCTTTTGCTTTACTCAGGTTTAATCCGTTGACTTTAACATCACCTTTAGTTGGTTCAAGCAGAGCACAAATCATTCTGAAAGTGGTGGTTTTTCCAGCACCGTTTGGTCCTAAAAGGCCAAAAATTTCGCCTTTATGCACGTTAAAGCTGGATTTTCTAACCGCTGTAAAATTACCAAACTTCTTTTGAATCTCATTTACGACAACTACTTTTTTATCCTTGTCGTAATTATTGATGGTTTGTTCCTGTGTAGTGGAGTTTACAGCTCCATGAAAGTCCTTTAAGGCTTCATTGATGTAAATATCCTCAAGAATCGGTAATCTCTCTTTAAGTTCAACTCCATCTGGATAATGGCTATTAAGATATGCTTTCAAATGATCAGAGGTACAATTTTCATTAACTAAAACATCAATTCTGCCAAGACGAGGACATACATCCAGAATTGGGGATGTAGGTGAGTCTCTAAAGGTTGAACGAAGAGCAATCTTTAAGGATTTAGCGTAGTTAATATTATTTGCCTCGAAACTGTAGGTTCTGTTTTTTAATGTTCCTAAAAGCTCTGAAGGTTTCCCATTTAATAAAAGTTTGCCTCCATTTAGCATTAGAACCATTTCTGATTCCTGTGCTTCCTCAAGATAGGCTGTTGAGAAGATGCAATAGGCATTAGCCTTTTTTACATAGTCATTTATGACATCCCACAACTGAGCGCGTGATACCGGATCGACTCCCACCGTAGGCTCATCAAGGATCAGAATATTTGGTTTTGGGGCAATGGCGCAGCATAAAGCAAGCTTCTGCTTCATACCGCCTGATAAGTCATTAGCAAGAGTATCTTTAAATTTGAGCAGTTTGACGTTATCTAAAAGTTCTAAAAGATAATCAAAGTTGGCTTTTATATTAAGCCCTCTAAGGCCTGATAAAAGCTTTAGATTATCAATAACGCTAAGTTCTCCATACAAACCTAGAGTCTGAGACATATAGCCTATATTCTCAGTGAAGGATTCATCCGCGTTATTAGGTTCTTTATTGTCTAAAAGAATTGTTCCTGTATCTTTTTTTAGCACACCTGCCAGTAGTTTTAGCAGGGTAGACTTGCCTGCACCATCAGGACCTGTAAGACAAATGAAATGATGATTACTGTCGATAGTGAGGTCAAAATTGTCATAGACAATCTTTTTATTCTTTTTAGAAACTCCATAACTCTTGTTAAGGGAGTTTATTTCAATGATATTGCTCAAAAGAAGGCCTATTCAAAGGATACGCTGACAGGTTGACCGAGTCTTAAAACATTATCTTTATCTACAACGTCAACTCGGATCTCATATACAAGATCAGCACGCAAATCTTCGGTTTGAACTGTTTTAGGAGTAAACATTGCTGTGTTACTGATGTAACCTACCTGACCTTCAATAGAGTTGTCTAAAGAATCATCAACACTGACTTTACTGCCAAGCTTGATGTTCTGTAGCTGTGCCTGAGTTGCGTAAACTCGAACTCGTTTTTTATCTATTACGGAGATTTCAAAAACACTGCTGCTAGGTGAGGTCATATCACCAACTTCGTTTTTCCTAGTTCTAATAAGACCATCGTATGGAGCTTTAATAACAGACTGCTCGTTTTTCTGATAGTTTAGATACTCAAGCTGAGCCTTGCAGGAATCATGATCTGCCTGCGCTTTTAGAACATCTTCCTCACGGTTACCGCTTGTAAGTAGCTTATACTTAGCTTTTGCCTCGTTTAAAAGACCTTTTGTTTCTTCCATTTTAAAGAAGGTATCATCTCTTTGCTGCTCAGATGTTGATTTGGTCTTAAAGAGTTTCTGAAATCTCTCATAAGTTAAAACAGCAAGTTTGTAGCTATTCTCAAGTCTGTCAACTGACGCTTTTGCCTGGTTGATATCTTCCTGTCTGTAACCAGTAGTCATTTCATCTAAAGCAGCCTGACTCTTTTTACACTGCTGAAGTTTTATCTTAATCTGATGATCTAAATCCTGTGTATCTAAAGTTGCAAGAATTTGTCCCTGTTTTACCTGCTGACCTTCGTCAACAAACAGCTGTCTTATTTTTCCTGATCTTTCAAAGGATAGACTGCTTTGTCTGATATCAACATTTCCGTGAGCTCTAGTTAAATTTCCCTGACCCTGATATGTGTATGCAAGGGCTGCAAGACAGGTTACAAGTGAGACTCCTAGTAGGGCGATTATTTTCTTGTTCATTCTAAAATCCAGTATTTTTTTTGCTTCACAATTTTTTTGAATTTTTAGTTAAGTAAAGCCAATTCCTGTTTAATATCCTTAAGGGATAATGGCTTTTATCGATATTACTTATTTTTTATGATTATAGTACGCTAAAGCATTAGTGAGAAATACAGAAATAACAAAACTGTATATAGCATAAGGATAAGGTCGATATTGTCGATTTTATTAACCGTAAATAAAAAGAAATATATATTTAATGAAATTCTTTAAATGAGAGGTAAAAAAAACAAATAATTTATGTATTACAGATAGTTATGTTGGAACCTGCTTTATTTAAGTAGACAAAGAGCCGCATCAGTTCATAAATTTTTGAAAAAAAATAAAATTTCTCTTTACAAAGGAGGCTTGTTTGTAGATAATAGCACGGCAATTCCACAGGGGCATAGTTCTAATGGTAGAACAGCGGTCTCCAAAACCGACGGTTGAGAGTTCGAGTCTTTCTGCCCCTGCCACTTCCTCAAAAATCTCTAAACCCAACTTTTACAAAAATTGTCTACTAGTTGCAGATCCTGAGTTTAATTTTGAGTAATCTTATTTAGCCACTTTGTCTCAATGAGGCTTTCTGGCGTATTTAATCATGTTGGGAACAGCAATGTTCTGAACATACCTGCTAACAGGTTCATCTTTATTAAACAGCTTTAAGCACTTCTTCTGAGTTTTGGATATTAGCTTGATGGTAACAAAGCTGTCGGCAAAAGCTATCTCAGTTATCCCTTCCAAATCTTCAATTATGGTTTTAACAGAGTGATGAGGAACATGTTTATTTTATCAAGAAGCTTTCTTAAGTCACGTTCCATTCTTGTATAAAGACTTAAGGCAACAAATTCAACGAAACACTTGCCTACTAAAGAATCTTCACAAGAGGCTCTAAACATGTCACAGCACATCTTTACTTTTTAGTCCAAGAAGCAGTCTTCAACAGTACGTCAGTCCTTATAACCGAAGTAAGCCTGCTTACCATCTCTGACAGAATCTGATACAAGCACAAATATACCGGCATGCTGGTTTGTACCAAACAGGCTTTTTTTGCATTAAGTCTGCTGGAAAAGGATATTTTTAAATAGGTGTTCCAAATTTAGAGGTAAAAGAGGCTTATTCCTTGCTTTTGCAAAGACTGTCAAAATAAAATGTTGGATAAATTAGAGAATGATCTTGTTATTTGATGTTTACCTTACAAATCTCCCGTTGGTTCTTGTATAGTGTATTGATAGAATTAAGCAAAATCTAACAATACAAGTAAGTTAACTCAACTTTTGCATTTCAAAAATTGAGTAAAAACGTTAAATATTAACGGTCTAGCACCGGTTTTGCTCTTTAAAATATGATTTTTGATTATGAAGCCTTAGGTGGTATGTAAATACACTGATA
>JAAYPN010000142.1 GCA_012519775.1 Aeromonadales bacterium
AAAATGTATATTCAGCTACCACAAACGTCACAATAATCAAAAATCATATTTTAAAGAGCAAAAACGGTTTTAAACCGCGTTGTTACAAGCATTTTGGAGATAAAATCCAAATGCAAAAGTTGAGTTAGTAAGTACATTCTGATATGTGTTATCTAAATTAACAGTGACACTATTATCAGAATAATTCTCGATGAACACGTACTCATGTTTATCATTATACCTTGTATGGCAACTTACTCCATAAGGAAGTGATTTAACCTCAGATTTTACACCTGCATTATTGAGTAACTCTTCTATTAGAGTATAGATGAAATTTTCATCCATACGAGATGCTACATAATAAGCTTTGCCATTACCATAATTATTAACGGTTAAAGCAGGATAATTTTTAATGAAATCGTTTTTAAAAGTTGCAAGTATCTTAGCATTTTTAGCATGAACCACGCTACACAGTAAAGATCCGGTATAGAGTTTATGTTCATCAAATACAGGGGCAGCGCCTTTTACAATGATATTTTCATTATCATCAAGACACTCGATTTCCTCATCCCATATACCTAAAACTTCTGATAGTGGACCTGGGAAACCACCTAGGAAACAAAGATCTGTATCATCGACAATGCCAGACCAGAATGTAGATAAATAGGTACCGCCATTTTTTACAAAGTTATCAACTTTAGATGCAAAATCCTTGCGCAGCATATAGGTCATAGGTGCAATTACAACTTTGTAGTTATCAAGTGAACAGGTTTCATCGATAACATCAACGTTGATGCCTTTTTCCATAATGCCTTGTAGTAATCCTGACATACATCTAGATAGTGCTTGTCGCAGTTTCTTGGTCCCTGTGCATCATCGATAGCCCATCTGTTCTGGTTATCAAAGACCAAGGCCACTTTGGAATCAACCAGGGTACCTGCAATTTCGCCTAGCTTTTCAAGCTGTGCACCTAAAGCTGTAACCTCACGACCTACACGTGTATCAAGATGACCTACATGGTCAATAACGGCACCATGGAATTTCTCACTTTAGCCACGACTCTTTCTCCAATGGAAATACTGAATATTGTCAGCACCGTGAGCAAGAGCCTGAATCACAGATAAAGCGTGCATACCTGGCTTTTTAAGCTTTGAAAGATCTCTCCAGTTGGTGCAGCTTGGAGTTGATTCCATAAGTACCCAAGGCTTATTTGGTTTTAAAGATCGCATCAGATCGTGGTTCATTGCAGTATATAAAGCTGTCTTTTCACAATCTTTAAATACATGCCACTGAGGGTATGAATCCCAGGAAATGAAATCTAAAATCTTTGCAAATTCAAAGTAATCGTAATCATAGAAATATTCCATGAAATTTGTGGTTACAGGAAGTTTTGGATTAGCCTTTTTAACCACTTCAATTTCATGACTGCAAAAAACCATGCATAATTGTGTATTAAATCTCTTCTAGTCAAGATTTAATGCATGAACGCAACTTTCACCAATTGATGATGGAGATTCAATCTCATCCCATGATGAATAGGTATGAGACCAGAATGTTGACCAGTATGCGTCATTTAAATTATCTAGAGTTTTGTATCTGTCTTTTAACCACTCTCTGAACCTTGCCTGACATAAAGAGCAGTGGCATGATCCTGAAAATTCATTTGAGATATGCCAGCCGATTACAGCAGGATGGTTTGCGTAACGCTCTGTAAGTTTTTTATCGATGAAAGCAACTTTCTCACGATACACGGGAGATGAGGAGCAATGATTATGTCTACCGCCGTGCAAAGCTCTGATTCTCTGTTCATTTACTCTTAGTACCTCAAGGTATTTTTTAGACATCCAGCCAGGTCTTGCACCGCTTGGAGTTGCTAAAAATACCTTGATGCCATTCTGATATAAATCATCAAGAACTTATCTAACCACTCAAAGGTGAACACTCCTTCTTGTGGTTCTAACTTTGCCCAGGAGAAGATGCCTACTGACATGATATTGCAGTGGGCCTGTTTCATAAGCTCGATATCTTTCTTTAGAATTTCAGGATATTTAAGCCATTGCTCTGGATTGTAATCGCATCCGTGAAAAATTCTCTGATCCCCGAAGAGTGGTTCAAAGACATATTTTTTTCCTATTTTAAATTATTATT
>JAAYPN010000143.1 GCA_012519775.1 Aeromonadales bacterium
AACAACAAGATTAAGGTTCTCAAACGTAAGGCTTACGGTCTCAGAGACTTTGACTATTTTACCTTACTTATTAAAGCTGCATTTCCTGGTAAAGATGCTTTACCCCGAAATTTTTAATAGAGCCAATCATTCAGATCCTTTATCAGGATGTAAATTTAAATATCCATAAATATCAATAAGCTAGATTAATCATTAAGAAAATCTCATTAATAAATTAATATTTTCTTGATCTGACTCATACTTCTATGTATAATCTCAAGGCTATTTTTACATCTTATTTTGTAAAAATAAGGTCATTATGAACAAGGGGAGCGTGAATTGGTCACGCGTCATCACCCACTAATCTAGAGGAAAACCTCAAAATGGCAAAGAAAGTTACTGCCTACATTAAATTACAAGTTGGCGCTGGTAATGCAAATCCAGCTCCTCCAGTTGGCCCAGCATTAGGTCAGCACGGTGTTAACATCATGGAGTTCTGTAAGGCATTCAATGCTAAGACAGCAAACATGGAAAAGGGTTTACCTGTTCCAGTGATCATCACCGTATATCAAGATAAGTCATTTACCTTCGTTTCAAAGACAACACCTGCTTCTTACTTAATTAAGAAGACCTTAGGCTTAAAGTCTGGATCTCACAAACCAGGTATTGAAGTTGCTGGTAAGATCACCATGGCTCAGTGCTTAGAGATTGCTAAGGCTAAAGAAGCTGACATGACTGGTGCTGATCTTGAAACATCTGCTCGTACTATCGCAGGTACTGCTCGCTCAATGGGCATCCAGGTGGAGGAATAATCAATGGCTAAGATTGCAAAGCGTTTAAAAGAAATCCGTGCAGCTGTTGATAAGACCAAACAGTATAACGTCAAAGAAGGTTTCGAATTATTAAAGCAGACTGCAAAAGCAAAGTTCGTTGAGAGCGTTGACGTTGCAGTTCAACTAGGAATCGATGCTACCAAGTCAGATCAGAACGTACGTGGTGCAACTGTACTACCTCACGGTACTGGTAAGACTGTTCGCGTTTTAGTATTTACTCAGGGCGAACTAGCAGAGCAGGCTAAAGCAGCAGGTGCTGACTTCGTTGGTATGGACGAGTTAGCAGCAGAGATCAAGAAAGGCTTCGCTGATTTCGATGTTGTAGTTGCTTCTCCAGATGCAATGCGCGTTGTTGGTCAGTTAGGTCAGATCTTAGGTCCACGTGGTTTAATGCCTAACCCTAAGGTTGGTACTGTAACTCGTGACGTTGCTACCGCTGTTAAGAATGCAAAGGCTGGTCAGGTTCGCTACCGTAACGATAAGGCTGGTAACATCCAGACTTCAATCGGTAACGTAAGCTTCACAGCTGATCAGTTAGCTGATAACTTAGCTTCTCTAATTGCAGCTATTACCAAGCAGAAACCTGCTGCTGCAAAGGGTACTTTCATCAAGAAGATTTGTGTATCAACAACTATGGGTGTTGGTCTAACAATCGATAAAGCTACTCTAGGCGAAGACAAGAGCGCACAGGCTTAATCGAAAGATTAACAAACGTCCGGTACTAGACGTTTAAAGAATTTGGAAAGGGGGCATTGCCGCCAAACCAAAGACCGCAGGGGGGTAGTACCTTAATTATCCTGCGTAGGCGGAGAGGGATATAATCCTTCTCCGGTGGTCCCGAAAGGGTATAGTCCACTATGGACATTCCAGGAGTCACTGCTAAAATGGCATTGAATATCGAAGACAAAAAGGCAATCGTTGCTGAAGTCGCCGAAGTAGCCAAGAAAGCTGTGTCAGCTGTTACTGCAGATTCATGCGGTATTCCAGTAGCATCTTTAACCAAACTACGTAAAGAAGCTCGTGAGAACAATGTTTACTTACACGTTGTTCGTAACACCCTTCTTACACGTGCTTTAGAAGGCACAGAGTTTGAGTGCATCAAGGATTCATGCAAGGGTCCAACCATTATTGGTTTATCCCTAGAGCATCCTGGTGCAGCTGCTAGAATCTTCAAGAGTTTCGCAAAGTCATGCAATAATTTCAAAGTTAAAGCATTAGCTTTTGAAGGCAAAGCATACGACAGCAAAGACATTGATGTTCTTGCAACATTACCAACATACGACGAGGCTATCGCTCAGTTAATGGCAACTATGAAAGAAGCTGCTGCTGGCAAACTTGTACGTACTCTTGCTGCATTGGGCGAGAAACTTGGTTCAGAAGCTGCAGCTCAGTAGTAGTGTAGCTTTTAGTGGCTTAAATAAGCCGATTGTTTTTTTCAGGCATAGCCTGGTTATTTTATAGGAAGTTTAAAAATGGCTTTATCTAAGGATGAAATCATTGAGGCAATTGCTGCTCTATCAGTTACTGAAGTTGTAGAGTTAGTAAAGGCAATGGAAGAGAAGTTTGGCGTTTCAGCTGCAGCTGCTGCTGTTGCTGCTCCTGCTGCTGGTGCAGCAGGTGCTGCTGAAGAGAAGACAGAGTTTGACGTAATGTTAAAGTCAGTTGGCGCTAACAAGATTGCTGTAATTAAGGCTGTTCGTACTGCAACTGGTTTAGGTCTAAAAGAGGCTAAGGATCTAGTTGAGTCAGCTCCAGCAAAGGTTAAGGAAGCAATGCCAAAGGCAGACGCAGAGGCTTTAGTAAAGGCTCTAGCAGAAGCTGGTGCAGAAGCTGCTTTAGATTAATAGCTAGCTCTAAAATTTGGTTCGCATCGGACCAATTGACAGCATAAAAAACTGTTAAAAACGTAACCCGAGCCCTCATTTATGGGGGATCGGGTTCGATGCCTTAAAAAACAATAGATGCTAACGCATCCTTCCCGGAAACAGATCAAATAGAGGGTCACCTATCCATGGTCTACTCCTACACTGAGCAAAAACGCATCCGTAAGGATTTTGGTAAGCGTGTAAAAGTTTTAGACACCCCTTACTTATTAGCAGTACAACTCGATTCATTTAAACAATTTATTAGTTCAGATCCAAACAACGAGAATGGTTTGGTTGCAGCTTTTAAGAGCGTATTTCCTATTAAGAGTTACTCAGGAAATGCTGAACTATGCTATAACAGTTTCCACCTTGGCGAGCCTAAGTTTAACGTTCGTGAATGCATGATTCGTGGTACAACTTACTCAGCCCCATTAAAGGTAAAATTAAGCTTAGTAAGATACGAGAAAGATTCACCTAAGACTGTTAAAGAGCGTATTGATCAAGACGTTTATATGGGCGAGATCCCACTAATGACCGACAATGGTACATTCATTGTTAACGGTACAGAACGTGTGGTTGTATCTCAATTACATAGAAGCCCAAGCGTATTCTTTGATAACGACAGAGGTAAGACATATCCTGGTCGTATCTTATTCAGTGCTCGCGTAATCCCTTACCGTGGTTCATGGTTAGACTTTGAGTTTGATCACCGCGATAATTTATTTGTACGTATTGATCGTCGTCGTAAATTACCAGCAACAGTTTTATTACGTGCTTTAGGCTACAACACTGAGCAGATACTTGGTTTATTCTTTGATACTGTAGAAATCGAGTTCAAGAATAACAAGATCAACATGGAATTAGTTCCTGAGTCTCTACGTGGCGAAACAGCATCTTTCGACATTAAGGTTGGTAAAGATGTAATCGTAGAGAAGGGCATGAAGATCACTGCTCGTCACGTACGTCAGTTAAAGAAGGCTGAAGTAACTTCTCTTGAAGTACCTGCAGAGTATTTGTTAGACAAGATCGTTGCAAAAGACTACAAGAACAAGAATGGTGAAGTAGTTCTTGCTGCAAATACCCAGTTGAATGAAAGCAATTTAGCTGCAATCTCTCAGAATGGTTTAAAGAAGATCGAAATTCTTTACACCTCAGCTGTTGATGAAGGTTCATTCATTGCTGATACATTAAGAAGCGATACAACAAGAGATTTATCATCAGACGAAGCTGATAAGAACGCAGCATTATTTGAAATCTATAAGATGATGCGTCCTGGTGAAATCCCAACTGTTGAAGCAGCTGATGCATTATTCAAGAATCTATTCTTCGCAAAAGATAGATATGACTTATCATCTGTAGGTCGTATGAAGTTCGATAGCCGCTTTGTAGAAGAGAACAATTTCAAGGCCGGTGTTGAACGTTTACTAGCTTCTGAAGATACTCAATTCAATACTAATGAAGCTTGCCTAACAGTAGCTAACGGTTACGTGTTTGCACAATACCCTCAGATCGTAGACGCTATCAAGCCTTTACTAGATCCTGCTGAAGTAGAGTGCATGCCAAATACAACTCCAAGCCGTAGCGCTGACAAGTTATTAGGCTTCTTAGACAACATTCTTATCCCTGCTAAGAAAGATCAGATGCTAACTGCAGCTGAGCGCTTACTACATAAGGTTAAGATTGAAACTAAAGACGGCACCATTAGCTATGATAGAGCAGTTATCCTACCTTTATCAGTACTAGACTTAGATGTAAGTGTCAACGAACTAGAAGCTAATATAACTAATAACAAGGGTAAAGCTATCGATTTAGACACTTCATTCATTGAGAATGAAGCATCGCGTGGCACTCTAAACAATTCAGATATTATCAAGGTAATTCGTTACTTAGTTAAGATCCGTAATGGTAAAGAGACCATCGATGATATCGATCACTTAGGTAACCGTCGTATTCGTTCTGTTGGTGAAATGGCTGAAAACCAATTCAGAATTGGTTTAGTTCGTGTAGAGCGTGCTGTAAAAGAAAGATTATCACTAGGTGATCTTGATAATACAACTCCACAAGAGCTAATCAATGCTAAGCCAATTTCAGCAGCAATCAAAGAGTTCTATGGTTCAAGCCAGTTATCTCAGTTTATGGATCAGAACAATCCATTGTCAGAGGTAACACATAAGCGTCGTATTTCAGCTTTAGGCCCAGGTGGTTTGACTCGTGAAAGAGCTGGTTTCGAAGTACGTGACGTACACCCAACTCACTACGGTCGTTTATGCCCAATTGAGACTCCTGAAGGTCCAAACATCGGTCTGATCAACTCATTATCAGTATTCGCCCGTTGCAACGATTATGGCTTCCTAGAGACCCCATATCGTTTTGTAAGAGACGGCGTTGTTACTGAAGAGTTCCAGTACTTATCAGCTATCGATGAAGGTCAGTATGTTATCGCTCAGGCGAATACCGATTTAGATGAAAACGGTAAGATCCTGTCAGACTACGTACAGTGCCGTTATAAGGGTGAATCAGAAGTACGTCGTGCAGAAGACGTTCAGTTTATGGATGTTTCACCACAGCAGATTATTTCTGTTGCAGCAGCATTGATTCCATTCCTAGAGCATGATGACGCTAACCGTGCCTTGATGGGTGCAAACATGCAGCGTCAGGCTGTTCCTACAGTTCGCTCTGAGAAGCCTTTCGTTGGTACTGGTATGGAGCGTGCAGTAGCTGTTGACTCTGGCGTATCAATCATTGCAAAGCGTGGTGGTGTAGTTCAGCACGTTGATGGCGGTAGAATCGTAGTTCGTGTAAACATCGATGAGATCGAAGGTGATCGCGATGCTGGTATCGATATCTACAACCTAATTAAATACACTCGTTCTAACCAAAATACATGTATCAACCAGCGTCCTTGCGTATCTTTAAATGAGGTAGTAAAGGCTGGTGACGTGATTGCTGATGGTTCTTCAACCGACATGGGAGAGTTAGCTCTTGGTCAGAACATGCGAATCGCTTTCATGCCATGGAACGGTTATAACTACGAGGATTCTATTCTAGTTTCAGAGCGTGTTGCAGCAAAGGATCGTTTAACAACAATCCACAT
Organism: Aeromonadales bacterium; assembly: GCA_012519775.1. GTDB lineage: Bacteria > Pseudomonadota > Gammaproteobacteria > Enterobacterales > Succinivibrionaceae > Succinivibrio. The sequence goes on from JAAYPN010000143.1 coordinate 5,772, forward strand.
CGAAGAGATGTCATGTATTGCTCGTGATACCAAGCTAGGCCCTGAGGAAATCACTGCTGATATTCCTAACGTAGGTGAAGCTGCTTTATCAAAACTTGATGAGGCTGGTATTGTTTACGTTGGTGCAGAAGTAGTTGGTGGCGATATTCTAGTTGGTAAGGTAACTCCTAAGGGAGAGACTCAGCTAACTCCAGAAGAGAAGTTACTAAGAGCTATTTTCGGTGAGAAGGCTTCAGAAGTTAAGGATTCTTCATTAAGACTAGCTAACGGTGAAACCGGTACTGTTGTTGACGTTCAAATCTTCACACGTGAAGGCGTTGAAAAAGACAAGAGAGCAAAAGAAATCGAAGAGATGCACTTAAGCCAGGCTAAGAAAGATCTAGACGAAGAGTATAGCTTCTTAACACAGGGTTTAATGCACCAGGTTCGTGTTCATCTTGTAAAGAACGGTATGTCTCAGGAAGCTGTGGATGCTTTAGCTGATGATCAGTTATTAAAGCAGACTCTAAGCGATGATAAGGCACAACGTCAGTTAGAAGAGTTCTCAGTACGTCTTGAAGCATTTGCTCAAGAGTATAAAGACAAGTTTGAAGCAGAGAAGAAGAAGATCACTGATGGTGATGAGCTAACTCCTGGTGTTCTAAAGATTGTTAAGGTATACGTTGCTGTTAAACGTCGTATTCAGCCTGGTGATAAGCTAGCTGGTCGTCACGGTAACAAGGGTGTTATTTCAAGAATTAACCCTATCGAAGATATGCCTTACGATGAGACAGGTCGTCCAGTAGATATGGTTCTAAACCCTCTAGGTGTGCCTTCTCGTATGAACATCGGTCAGGTTCTTGAGGTTCATTTAGGTCTAGCTGCAAAGGGCATCGGCGAGAAGATCAACAAGATGTTGGTTCAGCAGAGAGCCATTTCAGAAATTCGTAAGACCTTACAGGATATTTACGACTTAGGTGATACTTCACAGGACGTAGATATTTCATCAATGACTGATGAACAGGTTATGATATTAGCTAACAACCTACGCGATGGTTTACCTGTAGCAACTCCAGTATTCGATGGTGCTCAAGAAGAGAACATTAAGGAAATGCTACGCATGGCAGATCTTCCAGAGTCAGGTCAGATGACATTATTCGATGGAAGAACAGGTCGTGCCTTCGAGCGTAAAGTAACTGTAGGTTACATGTACATGCTTAAGTTGAACCACTTAGTTGATGACAAGATGCATGCTCGTTCAACTGGTTCTTACTCATTAGTTACTCAGCAGCCTCTTGGCGGTAAAGCTCAGTTCGGTGGCCAGCGTTTCGGTGAAATGGAAGTTTGGGCACTTGAAGCATATGGTGCAGCATACACCTTACGTGAAATGCTTACTGTTAAGTCTGATGATGTTAACGGAAGAAATAAGATGTACAAGAACATTGTTGATGGTAAGTACACCATGGAAGCAGGTATTCCTGAGTCATTCAATGTTCTACTACGTGAAATCCGTTCACTTGGTATCAATATCGATCTTGTCCGCAAGGAATAAGTTTCTAGTTTTGGGGGTGAAAACCCCCATTAGGCTACGACAATAGGAGAAACTGTTGTGAGCAATATGGAAAATGGTCAGAACGACGATCTTTTAGAAGGTCTTGTTAGTCAGACTCCAGTGGCTAAAACTGAAGATTCAACAATTGATCTTGAGTTAAGCGATAGCCTTGGTAAGCTAGCTAACCGCAGCAATGCGTTTAAGCAGCGCCTTGAGGACTTCGATGCCATTAAGATCGGTCTAGCATCCCCAGAAATGATCCGTGCATGGTCATATGGTGAGGTTAAGAAGCCTGAAACCATTAACTATCGTACATTCAAGCCTGAACGCGATGGCTTGTTCTGCGCTAAGATTTTTGGACCAATCAAAGATTACGAGTGTTTGTGCGGTAAGTACAAGCGCTTAAAGCACCGTGGTACTATTTGTGATAAGTGTGGTGTTGAAGTTACTCAGGCTAAAGTACGTCGTGAACGTATGGGCCACATTGAGTTAGCATCACCTGTAGCTCATATCTGGTACTTAAAGTCATTACCATCACGTATCGGTTTAATGCTTGATATGAAGTTACGCGATATTGAAAGCGTACTTTACTTTGAAAGCTATGTTGTTACTGATGCTGGTATGACTGATCTAACAGAGCGTCAGTTACTAACAGAAGAGCAGTATGTTGATGCATTAAGCCAGTATGGCGATGACTTCACTGCTAAGATGGGTGCTGAAGCTGTTTTAGATTTATTACGTCAGATCAATCTAGAAGAAGAGTTAAAGGTAGTTCGTGAAGCTCTAGATACCACTTCTTCAGAATCAAATCGTAAGAAACTTGCAAAACGCTTGAAGTTAATTGAGTCATTCATTAACTCAGGTAACAAGTCAGAGTGGATGATTTTAACCGTATTACCAGTTTTACCACCTGATTTACGTCCTCTAGTTCCACTAGATGGCGGTCGTTTTGCTACATCAGATCTAAACGATTTATACCGTCGTGTAATTAACCGTAACAACCGTCTAAAGAGACTATTAGAGTTAGCAGCTCCTGAGATTATTGTACGTAACGAAAAGCGTATGTTACAGGAATCTGTTGATGCCTTAATGGATAATGGTCGTCGTGGTCGTGCAATTACCGGTTCTAACAAGCGTGCATTAAAATCACTTGCTGACATGATTAAAGGTAAGCAGGGCCGTTTCCGTCAGAACCTATTAGGTAAGCGTGTTGACTACTCAGGTCGTTCAGTAATTACCAGTGGTCCTTTCTTACGTCTACATCAGTGCGGTCTTCCTAAGAAGATGGCAATTGAGTTATTTAAGCCATTCATCTACGGTCGTTTAGAGATCCGTGGCTCTGCAACTACTATTAAAGCTGCAAAGAAGATGGTTGAAAGAGAAGATCCAATCGTATGGGATGTATTAGACGAAGTTATTCGTGAACATCCTATTATGCTAAACCGTGCTCCTACTCTTCACAGACTAGGTATTCAGGCTTTCGAGCCTGTTCTAATTGAAGGTAAGGCAATCCGTCTACACCCTCTAGTATGCCCAGCTTTCAACGCTGACTTCGACGGTGACCAGATGGCTGTTCACGTACCTCTAACTTTAGAGGCTCAGTTAGAAGCACGTGCTTTAATGATGGCTACAAACAATGTATTGTCACCTGCATCTGGTGACCCAATCATTGTTCCTGCACAGGACGTTGTTTTAGGTCTGTACTACATGACCCGTATGAAGATCGGTGCACGTGGTGAGGGCTTAATCCTAACTGATGCTAAAGAAGCAGAGCGTCTATATAAAGCCGACTTAGTAGATTTCCATGCTCGTATTGCATGTCGTGTAAATTACTTTGTAAAGGACACTGAGACAGGCGAATACGAAGAGCACAACGAGCTACGTTTAACAACAGTAGGTCGTGCTATGTTATCTCTAATCCTTCCAAAGGGTCTATCATTCGATTTAATCGACCCTCCAGCAGAAGGTGTAACACAGGATAATATTCAGGAGATTCTATCTGAGAAGAACTGGTTTACTCACGTATCTAACGTTCCTCTAGGAAAGAAGAAGATCGGTGCATTATTAAATAACTGCTATCATAAGTTAGGTCTAAAGGACACTGTAATGTTCGCTGACCGTATTATGTATACCGGTTTTGCTAATGCTGCTATTTCTGGTTCATCTGTTTGCGTTGATGACATGTTGATCCCTAAGGAGAAACAGTCAATTATTTCATCAGCTCAGAAAGAAGTTATGTCAATTCAGAGCCAGTATGAAAACGGTCAGATTACTCCAGGTGAGAGATACAATAAGGTTGTTGACGTTTGGTCAAATGCTAACGATAAGGTAGCTAAAGCCATGATGGCAAACCTTTCAACGCAGACAGCTAAGAATATCTTAGGTGAAGAAGAGAAAGAATCATCATTCAACTGCATCTATATGATGGCCGACTCTGGTGCTCGTGGTTCTCCAGCACAGATTCGTCAGCTAGCTGGTATGCGTGGCTTGATGGCAAAACCAGACGGTTCTATTATTGAAACCCCTATTACCGCAAACTTCCGTGAAGGCTTGAACGTACAGCAGTACTTCATTTCTACTCACGGTGCACGTAAGGGTCTTGCTGATACTGCGTTGAAGACAGCTAACTCTGGTTACTTGACACGTCGTCTTGTTGACGTTGCTCAGGACATGGTTATCACAGAAGACGATTGCGGTACAGATGACGGCTTAGAGATCACACCACACGTTAACGGCGGTGATGTTATCGAATCCTTACGTGATCGTGTATTAGGCAGAACACTTGCTGCTGACGTATTAAAGCCAGGTTCTAAGGATGTTCTAATTCCTAAGGGCTCATTACTAGATGAGAAGTTATGCTCAGTTCTAGAGGCTCACAGCGTTGATCGAGTAAAGGTTCGCTCTCCAATTACATGTAAGACCAAGTTTGGTATCTGTGCTAAGTGCTACGGCCGTGATTTAGCTCGTGGTCACATGGTAAACCCAGGTGAGGCAGTAGGTGTTATTGCTGCTCAGTCAATCGGTGAGCCTGGTACACAGCTAACCATGCGTACCTTCCACATCGGTGGTGCTGCATCTCGTGCAGTTGCTGAGTCAGGTGCTACTGTAAGAAACAGCGGTATTATCAGAATTGAAAACTCTAAGGTTGTAACTAACACTGAGGGCAAGCAGGTTGTAACCTCACGTCAGTCAGAGTTATTCGTAATCGATGAGTTTGGTTCAGTTAAGGAAAGCCATAAGATTCCTTACGGTGCTGTTCTAGAGGTTAAGGAAGGCGATTCTGTTAAGGTTGGCGAAACTGTAGCTCGTTGGGAACCACATACTCACCCAATTATTTCTGAAGTACACGGCTTCATTAGATATACTGATATCATCGAGGGCGTTACTGTAGATAAGAAGGAAGATGAGGCATTAGGTATTTCTTCAATCGAAGTTCGTGAAATCGGAGCTCGCCCAACACAGGGTAAGGAAAAGAGACCTTCTGTTAAGATTGTAGATGCAAACGGCAATGATGTACTAATTCCTGGTACAACAGTAGCTGCCCAGTACATGTTACAGGCTAAAGCAATTGTTCAGATTCAGGATGGTGCAGAGATCAATATCGGTGACGTTATCGCTCATATTCCTCAGGTTGCTGGCGGTACTAAGGATATTACCGGTGGTCTTCCACGTGTAGCTGATCTGTTTGAAGCTCGTGCTCCAAAAGAGCCTGCAATTCTTGCAGAGATTTCTGGTACTATTACCTTCGGTAAAGAGACTAAGTCTAAGCGTCGCTTAGAGATCACTCCTGCAGTTGGTGCAATTGATGAGTTTGGCATGCCTGTTCAACCTCATGATGAGATGATTCCTCTATCACGTAACTTAAACGTATTCGAGGGTGAAACTGTAACCAAGGGTGAAATGATCGCTGAAGGTCCAGAGTCTCCACACGATATCTTAAGATTACGTGGTGTTAATGCTGTAGCTAACTACATTGTTAACGAAGTTCAGGATGTTTACCGCCTACAGGGTGTTAAGATCAACGATAAGCACATCGAAGTAATTGTTCGTCAGATGTTGCGTAAGTGCGAGATCTTAGATCCAGGTGAGAGCACAGAGTTCCTAAAGGATGAAATTGCAGAAGTTTCTCGTGTACGTACTGTAAATGAGAACCTTGAAGCTCAAGGTAAGAAGCCAGTAATTTACAGACACATTTTAATGGGTCTAACCAAGGCTTCATTAAGCACCGATAGCTTCATTTCAGCTGCATCATTCCAGGAAACAACTCGTGTGTTAACTGAAGCTTCAGTTGAGGGTAAGGTTGATGAGTTACGTGGTCTAAAGGAAAACGTAATCGTTGGTCGTCTAATCCCTGCAGGTACTGGTTACAAGTATCACAAGCAGCGTAGAGAAGAACTAGAGCGCATTAAGAATGCTCAGGTTCAAGAACAAGCAACTGTTTCTGCTGATGAATTAGAGAAACAGTTAAGTGCTGCACTTGAAGCTGTTGACTCAACTTCAGTTGGTAACAACTAGTAGTTAGTTAAAACTGTTTTTTTTAAATGCCCTCTCCTAATTGATAGGTTTGGGCATTTTTTATTTAAGGAGAATAAAATGAGTGATGTAAAAATTATTTCAACTAAGAATGCCCCTGCAGCAATCGGTCCATATGTACAGGGCAAAGTAGTAGGAAGCTTCCTATTTGCTTCAGGTCAGATCCCACTAGTCCCAGAAACAGGTTTAATGGCCGAAGGCGGCATTGAGGAGCAGGCATTCCAGGCATTAACAAATGTAAAAGCATTGGTAGAGGCTGCTGGTGCTGACATGTCTAAGGTTGTTAAGACAACATGTTTCTTAAAGGACATCAATGACTTTGCAGCTTTCAATGGCGTATACGCAAAGTTTTTTAATGAGAATGCTCCTGCTCGTTCATGCGTAGGTGGTATTGATTTACCAAAAGGCGCATTATGCGAAGTTGAAGTTATCGTAGCTCTATAATAGAGTAAGACTATTTATAAAAGGCAACTTTCACGTGAAAAATAAAATGACAGTTGCCTTAATAATATGCCAATGAAAGTATTATTTATCTTAAGACAAGCTCCAGGTAATTTACTGTTACATAAAAAGGTAACAGATCTTTTATCGTTAATTGCCAAAGAGCAGACATTAGAAGATAGCGCTGTATTCTTTACAGATGATGCTGTTTCCATAAGTTCAAAAGGAATTGGTCAATTACCTGAACATAAGGAAATACAAGAAGCATATCTTAAGGTATCTTTAGAAAACAGCATCAGTCTGTTCGTTTGTGGCAGAGCCTTTAAAGAGAAAGGTCTTGAAAAAGAACAGGTACAGGAAGGTTTTTTGTTATCCGGTAATTTTGAGCTGACTACATACATTGCAACAGCAGACAAGGTTATAGAGTTTTAATAGAAATGAAAAGAACATTAGTTGTTATAAGTTCAAATCCTATTAAATCCGTGAGCTTTGAGCAGGGAATTGAAGTGGCTTTAAATCTTGCGGATGCGGAACTTGAGGTTCAGGTTTTATTAGAAGGCGACTTTTTAGAATATGTACAATCATCAGCATCTGAAGATGTAGTCATCAAGAAATTAAGGCAGCTTTTCTTATATGAAGTGGAAGTATGTGTAAAAGGAAAAGTTGAGTCTTTTGATTGGAAAGTTATTGAAAACAAAAAATCATCATTTTATAAAGAGTTTTCATCAGTGGTGGTGTTTTAATGGTTCATTTTGTTTTTAGTAAATCTGCATTGGATAGTTGCCTTTTAGAACTGCAAAAAGACGATCTATTATGTCTGATGTATACAAAATCAAAAAAAATATCCGATCATAAATTAGATAATAGAGTGCTCAATCTGGGGGATGAAGAGCTTATTAATACAGTTTTTGACCAATTATTCCTGAAAAATGAGCTTTCCAGAAGTTGGTATTAAATAAATATTGAATATTAATTTGTTTTAAAAACAATTAATTAACAAATATTTATCACTATACCCAAGAGAGTTTTACAATCATATCTATATGATTAATAAGACTATTAATCAAAATAATCTAAAATATAAGTTCATAATTATCAAAGTAAAAAGTAATTGACCTTTGATTTTAAATTGTATTAAAATTCATAATCCCTTATTTGTTGGGAGATAGTAAGATCTGTCCATTTCGGACTAACAGGAGATTTTATTTAATGTCTACTATTAATCAGTTGGTTCGCAAGCCACGCGTTAAAGTAGTTTCAAAGAACAAGGTTCCAGCATTAGAATCTTGTCCTCAGAAACGTGGCGTTTGCACCCGTGTTTACGCAACTAGCCCTAAAAAGCCTAACTCAGCATTGCGTAAAGTTTGTCGTGTTCGTTTAACTAATGGTTTTGAAGTTGCTTCATACATTGGTGGTGAAGGTCACAACCTTCAGGAACACTCAGTTGTAATGATCCGTGGCGGTCGTGTTAAGGACCTTCCAGGTGTTCGTTACCATACCATTCGTGGTTCATTAGACTGCGCTGGTGTAAAAGACCGTAAGCAGTCTCGCTCTAAGTATGGTGTTAAGAAGCCTAAGGCTTAAGACATCCTTGAAAGAGTAAGGCCAAACAATTTTTTTATTTAATTTGATTTTAGGTTTTGGAAAACCCTGAAATTACGAGGATATATAAATGCCTAGACGTCGAGAAGTTGCTCAGCGTAAAATTTTACCTGATCCAAAATTCAACTCTGAGTTATTAGCAAAGTTTATCAATGTCGTAATGCAAGATGGCAAGAAGTCAATCGCTGAAGCTATCGTATATGGCGCATTAGACACCATTTCTGAGAAGAGCGGCAAGGACCACCTCGCCCTGTTCGAAGAGGCCCTTGAGCACATCCGCCCAGACGTAGAAGTTAAGTCTCGTCGTGTTGGTGGTGCAAACTATCAGGTTCCAGTAGAAGTTCGTCCTGCACGTGGCAACGCATTAGCTATGCGTTGGTTAGTTGATGCTGCACGTTCACGTCATGAGAAGAGCATGGCTGCACGTTTAGCTGCTGAGATGTCAGATGCAGTAGAAAACAAAGGTACTGCAGTTAAGAAGCGTGAAGATGTTCACCGCATGGCAGAGGCTAACAAAGCATTCAGCCACTTCCGCTGGTAGTACAGGAGTTAATATATTATGTCTCGCGAAACACCGATTAAAATGTATCGTAACATCGGTATCAGTGCTCACATTGATGCTGGTAAGACAACAACATCCGAGCGTATTCTTTTCTATACCGGTAAGAGCCACAAGATTGGTGAGGTTCATGATGGCGCAGCTACCATGGACTGGATGGCACAGGAGCAGGAGCGTGGTATTACCATTACTTCTGCAGCTACCACCTGTTACTGGCACGGTATGAGTAACCAATGGAAGACTCCATACCGCTTCAACGTCATTGACACCCCAGGCCACGTTGACTTCACAGTTGAAGTTGAGCGTTCTATGCGTGTTCTTGATGGTGCAGTTATGGTTTACTGTGCTGTAGGTGGTGTTCAGCCACAGTCAGAAACCGTATGGCGTCAGGCACAGAAGTACAAGGTTCCTCGTATTGCTTTCGTTAATAAGATGGACCGTACCGGTGCTAACTTCCTACGTGTTGTTGATCAGATCAAGACCCGTTTAAAGGGCAACCCAGTTCCTCTAATGTTACCTATCGGTAAAGAGGATTCATTTATTGGTGTTGTAGATCTAATCAAGCGTAAGGCTATCGACTGGGATGAAGCATCTCAGGGTATGAAGTTCGAGTACACCGACATTCCTGCTGACATGGTTGAAGAAGTTGAGGAATGGCGTACAAAGCTTGTTGAGTCAGCTGCTGAAGCTAACGACAAGTTAATGGATAAATTCTTTGGTGGTGAAGAGCTAACTGAAGAAGAAATCAAGGCTGGTATCCGTGAGCGTACTTTACGCAACGAGATCATCCCTATGTGCTGTGGTTCAGCATTTAAGAACAAGGGTGTTCAGGCAATGCTTGACGCTGTTGTTGAGTACTTACCATCACCTGCAGATGTTCCTGATGTTGAAGGTAAGACTTTAGCTGGTGAGCCAGATTCACGTAAGGCTGATGATAAAGAGCCATTCTCTGCATTAGCATTCAAGTTAGCAAACGATCCATTCGTTGGTAACTTAACATTCTTACGTTGCTACTCAGGTGTTATCAACTCAGGTGACACTGTAATGAACTCAGATAAACAGAAGCGCGAGCGCTTTGGCCGTTTAGTTCAGATGCACGCTATCAACCGTAAGGAAGTTAAGGAAGTTTACGCAGGCGATATCGTTGCTGCTATCGGCTTAAAGGAAACCACAACCGGTGATACTTTATGCGATCCAGAGCACCCAATTCTTCTAGAGTCAATTGAGTTCCCAGAGCCAGTTATCTCTGTTGCTGTTGAGCCTAAGACAAAAGTTGACCAGGAAAAGATGGCAATAGCTTTAAACCGTCTAGCTCAAGAAGATCCTTCATTCCGTGTTCACACAGATGAAGAATCTGGCCAGACCATTATTTCTGGTATGGGTGAGCTTCACCTAGACATTATTGTTGACCGTATGCGTCGTGAGTTCCACGTTGAATGTAACGTTGGTAAGCCACAGGTAGCATACCGTGAAACAATCAAGGCTAAGGTTGAGCAAGAAGGTAAGTTCGTACGTCAGTCTGGTGGTCGTGGTCAGTACGGTCACTGCTGGTTACGTATCGAGCCTCTAGAGCAAGGAAAAGGCTACGAGTTTGTTAACGAGATCGTTGGTGGTGTTATTCCTAAGGATTACATTCCAGCAATCGATAAGGGCTGTCAGGAGCAGATCGCTAACGGTGTAATGGCTGGTTACCCAGTTGTTGACGTTAAGGTTACTGTATTCGATGGTTCTTACCATGAAGTTGACTCATCAGAAATGGCATTCAAGATTGCTGCTTCTATGGCTTTCAAAGACGGTTTCAAGAAGGCACAGCCTGCTCTTCTAGAGCCTTTAATGAAGGTTGAAGTTGATACTCCTGAAGAGTACATGGGTGATGTTATCGGCGATTTAAACCGTCGTCGTGCACTTGTAGAAGGTATGGATGATGGCCCTATGGGTAAGATCGTTCATGCTATGGTTCCTCTTGGAGAGATGTTTGGTTATGCAACTGACCTACGTTCTCAAACTCAGGGCCGTGCTTCATATGTAATGGAATTTGGTCATTACGCTGAGGCTCCTAGAAACATCGCTGAAGCAGTTATTGCAGAGCGCCAGACTAAGTCTGAATAATTTTATTAACTATATTTTTAACTGGTGCAACGAAAGTTGCACCTCTAAAAAACTAAAGGAAATCTAAAAATGGCAAAAGATAAGTTTGTCCGTGGCAAGACCCACGTAAACGTAGGTACAATTGGTCACGTTGATCACGGTAAGACCACTTTAACAGCAGCAATTTCTAACGTTCTAGCTAAGACATTCGGTGGTGAGGCAAGAAAGTTCGACCAGATCGATA
>JAAYPN010000144.1 GCA_012519775.1 Aeromonadales bacterium
AAAATGTATATTCAGCTACCACAAACGTCACAATAATCAAAAATCATATTTTAAAGAGCAAAAACGGTTTTAAACCGCGTTGTTACAAACATTTTGGAGATAAAATCCAAATGCAAAAGTTGAGTTATTAAGATAATTTGTCACTTAATGATAAAATGAGAGTAAGCGTAAAAGGCTTATTTAATTTTTCAATTTGAAAAAGGTTTATATGACTGAGAAGTTACAGAAAATTTTATCCCGTGCAGGAATTGGCTCTCGTAGAGCTTTAGAGCAGATGATTGAAGAGGGCAGAATCACCGTTAATGGCAAAATTGCATCCATTGGCGATCGCTTTGAAGCAAATGATATTTTAGTAAAACTTGATGGCAGGGTGGTTTTATCACCTGAGAGCAATCAGGTTTCATGCAGAGTTCTTATGTATCACAAGCCTGAAGGCGAGCTTACAACACTATCTGATCCAGAGAACAGACCTACTGTATTTGATCATATTCCAAAGCCACCACAGGGCAGATGGATTTACATCGGAAGATTGGATATCAATACCTCAGGTTTACTTTTATTTACTACAGACGGCGAGCTTGCTAACGGTCTTATGCACCCTAAAAACGAGGTGGAGAGAGTTTACGCTACCCGTATTTACGGTGAAGTAAATGAAGAGCAGATCGACAAACTTACTCAGGGTGTAACTCTAGAAGACGGTAAAGCACGCTTTAACAGAGTGGTTTATGTAGGTGGTGAGGGTAGAAACGCCTGGTATCACGTTACCTTAAAAGAAGGTAGAAAAAGAGAAGTTAGAAGATTATGGGAAGCTGTTGGCCTGAAGGTTAGCCGTCTAATCAGAATCAAGTACGCTGGTGTTGATCTTGATCCTAACCTGAAGACAGGTCAGTTTAGAGAGCTTACCTTAAGTGAGCTTAATAAGCTAAGAAAGACTGTTGGCTTAGAGCCAATGGACGCATTGCCACCAGCTCTTGATTTAACCAAATCAGGTGCTAAAGGCGCTAATAAAAAGAGCCCTTACGGCAAGCCATCAGTAAGAGCAAAAGATGAGAGCTCATCATCTGATCGCCCTTCACGTAATGGTCGTAGTGCACCTAATTCAAGAGGTTCATCTGATAACCGCGGTCGTGACAACCGTTTTTCAAAAGGCAATGAGAATGGCTCACGACGTCCAACAAATTCAAGAGACGGCTTTTCAAAGAGCAGAACCCCAAATAAGAGTGGTTCTTCAAAATTCTCAAGAGGCTCTGGCTCATCATTTGCAAAAGGCGTAGGCATCAAATCTCGCGGCACTGTAAAAGGAAGCAAAGCTCCATACGGTAGCCGTGGCAGCAAGCGCTAATGAAAACTCCATTATTGGGTATTCTGCCTGATAATGGAGAAAATTTTACAATTTCCTAACAGATTTCTAATCTTTATCGCGTAAGATCCCAATATTATTAAGTAAGCATATAATTTTTAGAAAAATTGCCTACAATAGCGATGTAAGTTTTTAACCAAAGAGAGTTATAAATAATAATATAAAATGAATTCAGACCCGTTAATTTCGTCAATCTTTCATTTCAATTTAAAAAATCATTCCAATCCTTTAAAAGGAGCCTTTTAGTATGAATGTTGAACAGGCTCTTGCAAATTCCTATGCACTACAGTTTGACATGATGTGGATTACTGATCCTACAGCATGGCTTGGATTGTTAACACTGACTGCAATGCAGATTGTTCTAGGTTTAGATAATCTGTTATTTATTGCAATCCTATCATCAAGACTTCCTAAAAAAGAGGCAAAGCTTGCCCGTTATATCGGTTTAGGCGGTGCGCTTGTCATCAGAATTGTGCTGATGATTTTTGCTGCCTACATTATGGCAATGACAAAACCTCTGTTTACAGTGTTAGGCTTTGATGTGACAGTGCGTGATCTGATGATGCTCTTAGGCGGTGTATTCCTAATTTATAAGGCTACAGAAGAGCTGCACACCAAACTTGAGGGTGATACCTCTGATGATACTGTATCTGTATCAAAGGCTGCAGGTCAGTCCTTTGCCATTGTAACCACACAGATTATGATTTTAGATGTCCTATTCTCAGGAGATGCCATCATCACAGCTGTTGGTATGACAGAGCATGCCTATATCATGATATTTGCAGTCTCCGTTGCCATGCTTTTATCAACCTGGGCATCAGGCATGATCTCAGAGTTTGTCTACAGGCATCCTACAGTGGTAATTCTCTGTTTAGGCTTCCTGCTTTTAATCGGTTTTAGTCTGATTATGGAAGCATTCCACTTTGTGGTACCTAAAGGATACTTATACTCTGCAATCGGCTTTAGTCTTCTAATTGAGGTCTTCAATCAGGTTTCAAGAAAGAATCTTTTGAAGATGAATCACTCAAAGAACATGCAGTCAAGACAGATTGCCGCAAACCTGGTGTTACGTTTATTAGGCTCTAAAAACAGCGACATGCATTCTCTTCAGGAGGCTATTGTGACAAGACCTAGCTCCTATGTATTTAATACACAGGAAAAGGAGATGGTCTCACGTGTTCTTGATTTATCGGCACTTCCTGTAAAGGCGGTGATGACAGCAAGACTTGATCTTGAAATGTTAAAGATAGACGGCAGCAAGAAATCCATTATGGATAAGGTACTGCGCTCTACAAAATCAAGACTTGTCGCCTATAAATCAGGCCATAAGGAACAGCCACTTGGCTTTATCTCAAGACCTTCCATTCTATCGCTGTTTGCATCAGGTTCATTTGATGGGCAAAAGCTTGAAAAGCTTGTACAGGAGCCTCTGTACATTCCTCAGACCATCAATGTGTTAAGTGCACTTGAGCAGTTTCGCCAGACAAAGAGATACATTGGTTTCGTAATCGATGAGTTTGGTGGATTTGAAGGTATTGTAACCATCCATGACATCTTAGAGGAAATCACAGGTGAGCTTCCTAACAAGACAGAAACACCTGAAATTCAGATTATGGATAAGGACAACAGGATCTTTATGGTTGATGGTGAAACCATTCTTCCGGAGGTGCAAAGAACCACTGGTTTATCTATTAAGCCTAGTGAGCACTACCAGACAATTGCAGGCTTTGTTTTAGATAAATTCCAGCGAGTACCTAAAAAGGGTGAAGTCCTGAATATGGATGGCTGGACAATTGAAGTTTCTAATGCAGACAAAACCGGTATTAACGTATTAAAGCTACGCAAAACAAGTTAGAAAAAACTTGATTTTATCGGCTTTGTTTGGTATAAATATAGCACTTGGATTATATTCAAGTCTGTTCAAGTGTGAGCTTGAACCTACCTTTAAATATTTTCTTTTTTAAAGGTTAGATATAGTGGAACTTCAAAAGAAAGGGACCCTAGAGAGGTCCTTTTTTTATGGTTAAAACAAAGAGGTACTAATGGCAGGAACCATTGAAGAGAAGGTAACTGAACTTGTAACTCCTTTAGTAGAGTCTATGGGTGCATCACTATGGGGTATCAGATTTCGTGGTGGTGACGATCATGCAAAGCTACAGGTGTTTTTAGATTCAGAAGAAGGCGTAAGTGCTGATCTGTGCGGTGATATTTTAAAGGTAATTTCACCTGCCTTAGATACAGCAGATATAATCGCTTCTAAGTATAAACTTGAGGTATCTTCTCCAGGTCTTGACAGGATCCTGTTCACACTTGAACAAGCAAAGGCTTATGTAGGTAAAACTATTAAAGCTGAATTACGTATTCCAACTCAGGGCAGACATAAACTTCAGGGGACTCTTGAAGAGGCTGCAGATGACGGTATGCTTAAGATTAACGATAAGATCTCAGGTCTTATTGAGATAGCATTCTCAAACATCTCCACAGCTCGTGTTGTGCCAGAGTTTCCATCAAACAACAAAAAAAGCTCCTAGAAGCGCATCTTAAAGAGGTCGTAATAAAAAATGGGTAAAGAGATAATCGCCATTGTCGAATCACTATCAAATGAACGCGCAATCCCAAGAGATAAGATCTTTGAGGCATTAGAGCAGGCTCTTGCTACTGCAACCAAGAAGAAGTATCCAGTTGAAATTCTTGTACGTGTACAAATTGATCACAAGACAGGCGAATATGACACCTTCCGTCGCTGGGTTGTAGTTGATACAGATGGCCCTCTGGAGTATCCAGCTCAGGAAATCTCATTAGCAGCAGCTGCTGTTGATCATGCAGGTATTCAGGCTGGTGATATTGTTGAAGAGCAGATCCCATCAGTTGTGTTTGACCGTATTACTATTCAGACTGCAAAGCAGGTTCTGTCTCAGAAGGTTAAAGACGCTGAGCGTGAGCAGGTTGTATCAGAGCAGCGTGAGTATGTTGGCCATGTTGTAAATGCAACTGTTAAGAAGCAGACTCACGAAATCATGGTTTTAGACTTAGGTAACAATGCAGAAGCTGTATTAAAGCGTGAGCAGATCATTCCTCACGAGACCTATGGTCGTGGTGACAGAGTTAAGGTTCTGTTACAGGAAATCAAGAATGAGCCAAATCGAGGTCCACAGATCATCTGCTCACGTACATCACCTGATTTCCTAAAGGAATTATTCAGAATCGAAGTTCCAGAGATTGGCGAGGATATCATCGAGATCATGGGCGCTGCCCGTGACCCAGGTTCACGTGCTAAGATTTCAGTTCGTTCAAAGGACAGAAGAATCGATCCACGCGGTGCATGTATCGGTATGCGCGGTGCACGTGTAACTGCTGTTTCAAATGAGCTTTCAGGCGAAAAGATTGACGTTGTTTTATACGATGAGAACTTAGCTCAGTACGTAACTAACGCAATGGAGCCTGCTGAGGTTTCACGCATCATCATCGACGAGGATGAGCACTCAATTTCAATTGCAGTAGACGAGGAAAACCTAGCTCTTGCAATCGGCCGCAACGGTCAGAACGTACGCCTTGCATCACAGCTAATCGGCTGGGAATTAAAGGTAATGACCGAGAATGAGCTTGAGAGCAACATTCAGGCTGAAGTTGGCAAGACTGTAAAACAGTTCGTTGATGCTTTAAATGTTGATGAAGAGTTTGCTACAGCACTTGCTTATGCCGGCTTTACAACCATTGATGAAGTTGCATATGTTGACCCATCTGAGTTACTTGAAATTGAGGGTATGGATGAAGAGACTGCAGCTGAATTACAGAAGATTGCACGAGAAGCATCAGATTCAAAAGAGCAGGCTGACCGCAGTGCAGCATTAGCTCAGTTAACAGTTTTAGAAGGTGTTGATGAGGAGCTTGCAAACAAGCTTATCGCTCATGGCATCAAGACTGGCGATGACTTAGCCGAGCAGGCAACTGATGATCTTACTGACATCGAAGGTTTAGATGCTGAAACTGCAGGTAAGATTATTATGGCAGCTCGTAACGAGTACTGGTTTAAAGATTCACAGAACTAATACAGGAAGACTTTAATGAGTAACGAAGAAAAACTAGGTAATGCACCAAAGCGTATGTCTTTGAAGAAGAAGTCTTCTTCTACCATGACATTAAACAATGATGGTGGCACAAAGAAAGTACAAGTAGAAGTACGTAAAAAGAAAGTTATTGTTGACCCTAAAGAGCGTAAGGCTCAGTTAGAGCAGGAAGCAGCACTTGCTCAGCAGAAGGCTGAGGCAAAGGCAAAGGCTAAGGCAGAAAATGAAGCTAAGGCAAAGGCTGAGGCAAAAGCAAAGGCAGAGGCTGAGGCTAAGGGAAAAGCTGAAGCTAAGGCAAAGGCAGCTCAGGCTCAGGCTAAGGCAAAGGCAGAGAACAAGACTAAAGTTGCTCCTCACAAAGAAGACAAGGCAACTGAAGAATTACGCCGTGCTCAGGAAGAGCAGCAGAAGCGTAAGTCTGAAGAAGAAGCTCAAAGACTTGCTCAGGAAGCTAGAAAGCTTGCTGAGGAAAATGAAGCTCGCTGGGCTGCTGAAGAAGAAGCTCGTTCACACGCATCTGAAGATGACGATGACAAGCTGACTTCACAATATGTTCGTGAAGCTGAGGCTCGTCAGGAGCGAGAAGATGAGAACCGTGGCCGTCACCGTGACAGAAGCAGTGCTGACAGACGTGCAGGTAAACGTTTTGAAGACAATGTCGCTGGTGTACAGAACCGTCGTCAGAAAGGCGTAAAACCTGGCAAGGGTGTAAAGGGCGCTGCTAAATTAAATCAGCAACAGCACGGCTTTAACCGTCCTGCAGTTCCTGTAAACCGCGATGTTGAGATCGGTGAGACCATCACTGTAGCTGACTTAGCTCAGAAGATGGCTGTTAAGGCAACTGAAGTTATCAAGGCCCTGATGAAGTTAGGTGAAATGGTAACCATCAATCAGGTGCTAGATCAGGGTACAGCTCAGCTTGTTGCCGAGGAAATGGGCCACAAGGTTATTCTACGTAAAGAGAATGAGCTTGAAGATGAGTTATTAAACGATAACCACGCTACTAAGGCAGAGGCAACTACTCGTGCTCCTGTAGTAACCATCATGGGTCACGTTGACCATGGTAAGACTTCATTACTTGATTACATCAGAAAGTCTAAGGTTGCTGTAGGTGAGTCCGGTGGTATTACTCAGAGAATCGGTGCTTACCACGTTCAGACAAGAAACGACGGTATCACCTTCCTAGATACCCCAGGTCACGCAGCATTTACCCAGATGCGTGCACGTGGAGCTCAGTGTACTGATATTGTTGTTCTAGTAGTAGCAGCAGATGATGGTGTAATGCCACAGACTCTTGAGGCTATTCAGCACGCTCAGGCTGCTAAGGTTCCAATGATTGTTGCTATCAACAAGATGGATAAACCAGGTGCAGAGCCACAGCGAGTTATCAACGAGTTAATGCAGCATAGCGTTATTCCTGAGTCAATGGGTGGTGAAAACCAGTTCGTTGAAGTATCAGCAAAGACCGGTATGGGCGTTGATGAGTTACTAGAGGCTATTACTCTACAGGCTGAAGTTCTAGAGCTTAAGGCTGTTCATGAGGGTATGGCAGAGGGTGTAGCCATCGAATCACGTCTTGATAAAGGTCGTGGTCCTGTTGCCACTGTTCTTGTTCGTTCAGGTACTCTTCACAAGGGTGACACCATCCTGTGTGGTCTTCAGTACGGTCGTGTTCGTTCAATGAGAAACGAAAAGGGTCAGGAGCTGACAGAGGCAGGTCCTACAATCCCTGTTGAGGTATTCGGTCTATCTGGCGTACCATCAGCTGGTGATGAGGTTACCGCTGTAGCTGACGAGCGTAAGGCACGTGAAGTTGCTTTATTCCGTCAGGGTAAGTTCCGTGAGCTGAAGATTGCTAAGCAGAAGAAGTCACAGTTAGACTCAATGTTCAAGGAGAGCAATGCTTCAGAGTTAAATGTTGTTCTAAAGGCTGATACTCAAGGCTCTGTAGAGGCAATCTCTGATGCTCTTCTAAAACTTGGCAACGAGGAAGTTCAGGTTAAGATTATCGGTTCTGGTGTTGGTGGTATTACCGCAACAGACGCTACCTTAGCTGCAGCTGACAGCGCAGTTGTTATCGGCTTTAACGTTCGTGCCGATGGTCCAGCTCGTCGGGTTATCGATGCTGAGTCTGTAGATTTACACTACTACAGTGTTATTTACGATCTGATCGATGACGTTAAGAAGGCTATGTCTGGTCTTCTTAAGAAAGAAGTTCGTGAGAACTTTATCGGTTACGCTGAGGTTCGTGACGTATTCCGTCATCCTAAGTTCGGCGAAATTGCAGGCTGTATGGTGGTTGAGGGTATGGTTAAGCGTTCAGCTCCAATCCGTGTTCTTCGTGATAACACCGTTATCTTCGAGGGCGAGCTAGATTCACTACGCCGCTTCAAGGATGACGTATCAGAAGTTAAGCAGAATACCGAGTGCGGTATCTGTGTTAAGAACTACCAGGATGTTCGTGTAGGCGACCGCATCGAGTGCTTCGAGAAGGTTGAAATTGCACGTACTCTTGATTAAAGGAAATTATGCCAAGAAGTTACGGTAGAAATGAAAGAGTTGCAGCAGCTGTTATGCGTGAATTAGCTGACGTGCTGCGCAACGAGTTAAAAGATCCACGTGTTAAAAACGCAACTATCACTGAGGTAGACGTTTCACCTGATCTTAAAAATGCTCGTGTTTATATCTCTTTTCTGACAGATAACCAGGATGAGATCAAAGAGGCAATGAAGGGCTTAAAGAACGCTAAAGGCTTTTTAAGATCACAGGTTGCCGCAAGATTATCATTGCGTTACATGCCAGATTTGGATTTACGCTATGATTCATTACTGACAGAGAGTATGAAGCTTGATGCGTTAATCCAGAAGGGATTAAACAAAGACTAAATGTCTTTACGAAAGTAAGAGCAAAAGACCTGGTTGAGAAATTGACCAGGTCTTTTTACTGAGCACAAAGAGTGCAATAAAAAAATCATCTCAAGTCATCTCAAATAAGCGTACAGAGCGCTTTAATCTTTCTATTTTTCAAAAAAGCTATTATTATCAGCTTATCTTTTCACTTTATATCTCAACGTTTTGAAAAAGCTTTCTACAACATGTAAAATATAAAGAAATATACGAATTTCTAGGAGTTCCAAGTGCCAACTCAACTTGTTCAGCAAAAGCCTATTAAATCAGTAGTAATAGTCTCAAAAGTATACAAAAGACCAATGTCTTCAGTTATTCGTGAGATTGCCAAGAAACTGCAGGATCTTGGAGTAAAGGTTTATTTAGACGCTAATACTTCTGTAGGCTTTAATATTCCAGAAATCGAATCTATCACCCGTCGTCAGATGAGAGATCTTGATTTGATCATTGTTGTAGGTGGAGATGGCTCTTTATTAGGAGCTGCCAGAACTCTTGTGGATTTAAAGGTTCCTGTATTAGGTATTAACTCAGGTCATTTAGGCTTACTGACAGATGTAAGCCCATCAAATCTTGATGAAAACCTAAATAAAGTGGTTGAAGGTTATTACTCTCTAGAAGAGCGTACTATGATTGATGTACGCGTATCCCGTGGCTCCTCAGATGGAGTAGGAGAGTTAATCGGTCAGTCACTTGCCACAAACGAAACTGTAATTCACTCAGGCACCATGGCACATATGATGGTGTTTAAGGTAAGCGTAGGCGACAGCTACATGTACACTCTGCGTGGTGATGGTATTATCGTAAATACCCCTACAGGCTCAACAGCCTACTCACTATCAGCTGGCGGTCCTATTATTGAGCCTCATCTTGATGTTCTAGCTCTTGTTCCTATGTTCCCTCAGTCACTGAACAGTTCGCCAATTATCATTCCAGGTAAATCAGAGGTACGCATTGATTTTGAGTGTCCTGATGATTTAGCAGAGTTGATTGCTATCAACTGTGACGGTCAGGTTACCATGAGAGCGGATACCAAGTGCTCGGTTCTGATTCGTCAGCACCATATTCCACTTACTCTGATCCATCCTCAAGGCTACGATTACTATAGTCTTTTACGTCAGAAACTATGCTGGGGACAGAGCCTGGTTTAGGAGATAACATGCTAGAACAGCTATTAGTAAAAGATTTTGCACTAAGCCATAAAAACATTTTAGATTTTCAAAGCGGCATGACCTGCATAACAGGTGAGACAGGTGCAGGTAAATCACTTACAGTTGACGCCCTATCATTGCTTTTAGGCGCAAGAGCTGATGCAAACATGGTCAGAAGCTCATGCGACAAGGCTGAGCTTTGTGCGACCTTTAATGTAAAGGACAATGGGAGAGTAAAAGAATTCTTAAAAGAGCATGATCTTGATACAGAGGATGGCACTTTAGTATTAAGAAGAGTAATTGCAAATGATGGCAAGACCAAAGCCTACATCAATGACATTCCATGCACTTTAGCTAATTTAAAAGAGCTTACCTCAAATCTTGTGGCAATCCATGGTCAGCATGCAAGCATAAAGTTAATTGACAAGAACAATCAGTTAAATCTAATCGATGCCTATGGCAGACTGACACCAAAGGTAGCTGAGCTTAACGCTTCCTTTGAAAAATACAACGCTAACAGAACTCTTCTACAGGAGCTTGCCGATGAGCAGATGGCAGGTGCTTCAAATTACAAGAATCTAAAGTATGAACTTGATTTATTAAATACCTTAGATCTGCATGAGGGCGATTACGAGCAGATAAGTAAAGACTATGATGCTCTGCAGCATCAGTCTCAGGCACAGGATGCAATTGCTTTAGCTCAGGGTGTTCTTGAAAATGATGAGCACAATATCATTGATATTATCAGCGCACGTATCACTGATTTAACACGTGTTGCCATCTATCAGAAAGAGAGTATCAATCCTATTATCGATGATTTATCAAATGCGGCAACCTTACTTGATGCAGCAAGAGAAAAGTTAGATGCACTGACATTAAAGGCCAATCCTGCTTTAGTTGAAGAACTCTCAGACAAGCTTTCAAAATGTCATGAGCTTGCCCGTCGCTTTGAAACTCAGCCTAATGAGCTTTATAAAGAGAAGGATCGCCTAGAAAGATCACTTGAGCACTTTTTATCATTAAAAGAGCAGATTGCAAAGCTTACAGCTTTAGTAAAACAGTACCGTGAAGACTACGAGACTAAGGCAAAGGCTCTTTCTGAGCTTAGAAGACAGGCTGCTATTAAGATGTCATCAGAGGTAACAGCTGATATTAAGACGCTGGCAATGCCAGACGGTATCTTCAAAGTGCAGTTAACCTATGATGAGGAGTGCCGTCCCCGCAGAAACGGCAGAGATAACGCTTTATTCTTGTTTACAGCAAATATTGGTGAAGAGCCAAAAGAATTAGGTGCTGTAGCCTCAGGTGGTGAGTTATCCCGTCTTGCTCTTACTATTGAGGTTTTAACCTCTTTTGCAAACTCTACAGAAACTCTTATTTTTGATGAGGTGGATACCGGTATTTCAGGTCGCACTGCATCTGCTGTAGGAATGCTGCTGCAGAAACTTGGTAAAGACGTACAGGTAATTACCGTTACTCATTTACCACAGGTTGCAGCATGTGCAAATCATCAGTTTTTAGTAACTAAAGAGCAGCAGGATAGTTTTGCTCTTTCACATGTATCCCTATTAGACGAAGCTGGCCGTATTGAGGAGCTTTCCCGCATGATGGGGGGTAATGTAGTAACCGAAGCTACAAAAGAAAGTGCTAGAGCCTTATTAAAAGAAAGTGGTAACTAGCATTGTCAAATAAAGTATATTTAAAAAACGGCTTACCTCTTATGGTTAGATGGGCTGAGCTAAAAGATGCCCATTTAATCGCTTCATTAGAGCTTCGCTCTGCTGAATATGAGAACAGAGCTCAACCTTTTACCTTAACAGAAAGTCAGTTTACCTCTCTGTGGATGGACAGATTAAAGAGCGATGAGTTTAAAACCATGATCGCCTATGGTGCAAAATGTGTTTATGGTTTTTTAACATTTAAAAAAGACATACGATTAGGTAAAGTATTAGCTCTATATGTTGACCCTCCATTCATGCGATTAGGAGTTGGCAAAGTCCTTTTAGAAACAGCTTTTGAAATGGTAAAGCTAAAAGGCGGCCGCTTTATTGAGGTGGATGTAGAGAGGCTCAATAATGGTGCAATAACCTTTTATGAGTCGTTACTTTTTAAGAAAGTAAGTGTAAAATTAGATCACTTAATTGTGATGAGAAAGGAGATTTAGAATGCTTAAGGTTGGTATTGTTGGTATTGGCGGAAGAATGGGCCATGCTCTTTGGGAATGCTGTCTAGGTTTAGACGGTGCTAAAGTTGTATGTGGCATCGATAAGAGTACTGATACCTTACCATCAGGCTGCAATGTTGAAGTTGTAGACACTCCAAGCAAGCTATCCCAGGCTCCTGATGTATTCATTGATTTCTCACGTCCTGACTGTTCATTTGGTATCTTAGAGTACGCAGCAAAGAACAACTGTAAAGTTATCTTAGGTACAACCGGTTTTGATTATGATCAGAAGGACAAGATCAAGGAATACTCAAAGAAGATACCTATCGTATTTGCAGCTAACTTCTCAGTTGGTGTGAATATTCTGTGCAATCTTGTGAAGAAAGCTTCAAAGATCATGGCCGATGCTGATATCGAAATTGTAGAAGCTCATCACCGCTATAAGGTTGATGCTCCATCAGGAACTGCACTAGCAATCGGTGAGGCCGCAGCTGAAGGCCGTAACGTAAATTTAAAAGATGTTATGGTATCAGGCCGTGATGGTATCACCGGTGAGCGTATTTATGGTTCAATCGGCTTCTCTTCAATTCGCGGTGGCGATATTGTTGGTGAGCACACAGCTATGTTCTGCTCAGAAGGTGAGAGACTTGAGTTATCTCATATTGCAACATCACGTCAGAACTTTGCTCGTGGTGCATTTAGAGCAGCTTTATGGTTAGAGGATAAAAAGCCTGGTTTATACGACATGACTGAAGTTTTAGGCTTAGATAAAGACTAATTCTTCAATTACTGTCAGAGCCTCAGAGTCAAATTTGGGGCTTTTTGTTTTTTATAAGTGTGGACTAAGTTTATATTTATATACTGAAACTGATGAAAGACATTTCTTTTATCAGACGGTTAGATAATAAATGAAATCCCTAATAAGCATAAAAAGACTCCAGCTGTGAAAAACGGCAGGAGTCTTTAATGTGTGCTCAGCATGAGCATTATCTATAGGGTGTGAGTCCCGAAGTTGCCCGCTAACGGGAAAACTTAGCAAAACCGCAAGGTGGTCATGGTGACATGGTAGCTGAAAGAAGCGGATAGCAA
>JAAYPN010000145.1 GCA_012519775.1 Aeromonadales bacterium
AAATATGGCTTTAAATAGTTATAACTTAAACCGGATTTGAAATCGTAATCATATGTTGAGTTATAAGCTAAGAACATTGGATCCATTGTTTTTAAGGTTGATAAGCCCTCTTCACTATCATCAATAATGCCAATGCTATTACGTAAATTCTCGCTGTGACTCATGGTAGTGGCATGATTTTCTGCTGTATTAAAGCTTGAAAATGGATAGTTGATAATAGTGCCACTCTCTAAAATTGCTCTGTTAAACAAACCTTTAGCAAGTGGACTTATGACAAGTGCTGATACAGCAAAGCTGCCAGCTGACTCTCCTCCTACTGTAATGTTATCTGCATCTCCTCCAAAGGAGCCGATATTCTCTTTTATCCAGTGCAAGGATTGCAATATATCAAGATGGCCCCAGTTTCCTGTGGTTCCATACTTTTTTAAAGTGGTTTTTGAGGTGTAAAAACCTAAGGCGTGCAATCTGTAGTTTACTGATACAAAAATTACATCATCTCTTGCAAAAGATGATCCGTCATAAACAGCTTCTGATGATGCGCCCATTACATAAGCGCCGCCATGGATCCAGACATAAACAGGGTATTTCTTTGCAGGATCAATGTTTGCAGGTCTGTAAATATTCAGACACAGATAGTTATTGTTCTGCTCAAGTAAAAAAGTTTGAGTAACATCTTTTGTTAAATAAGATACCTGAGGCACAATAGGACAAAATTGATCTGCTTTATAAGTAGAGGTAAACGGTTCACTTTTTACAGGAGGAGCAAAACTCAGCTCTCCTATAGGTGCTTTTGCATAAGGAATGCCTTTAAAGACTTCAACGCCATCTAACTTCACTCCCTCTATTACACCAAGACTGGTCTCCACCTGCGGGTTTGCCAGTGCCAGTCCCTGAAACATTCCAAAAATCAGAATGAAAGAAAAGAATTTTATTTTCAGTCTTGTCATGGAAAGTCCTTTGTATGAATTGTATTTTTACAGGAGTTTTTGCAATTGCTCCATTACAATATTCAGATTATCCCTATCTCCTATTATAAGTCGTTTTTTGAAAGCGTACTTTGTATCTAAAGAAAGAGATCCTCTAAGCCAGGTCATCTGATGCTTTGCAAGATGAGATGTTGCGTTTACACATAAATCTACCATAGTATCAAGATCATAATGACCGTCTAAATATTCCCAGACCTGTCTGTAGCCTACACATCTCATTGAAGGCATGTCTAAGGTAAGATCGCCTCGCTCTTTTAATTTTTTAACCTCGTCGATAAGTCCGTCTTTTATCATCTTTAAAAAACGGTTTTTAATTAAAACACGAAGCTCCGTTCTATCGTCAGTCTCTGGCAGTAAGATAAATTCAATTCTCTCAAAAGGACACTGGTCGGTTTTCTGCTCTTCATAATAGGAGGTGATGGCTCTTCCTGTCATTTCATAGACTTCAAGTGCACGAGATACTCTTTGCTTATCATTTGGATTTAGTTTTGCATAAGATTTCGGATCGATATCCTTTAATTTCTCATGCATTGCAGGCCAGCCAATCTGTAAAGCTTCTGTTGCCACCTTCTCACGAACTAAAGGTATGGTAGGAGGTACAGGAGACAGACCATCAACTAAAGCCTTGTAGTACATCATGGTTCCACCGCAGATAACTGGAATGGCGCCTCTTGCGGTTATTTCCTTTACAAGACGAATACAGTCTTCTCTAAAGTTTGCAGCACTGTAACTTTCACTTGGATCAAGAATGTCGATTAAATGATGAGGTACCTGATGTAACTCTTCTTTTGATGGTTTGGCACTGCCAATATCCATGTCCTTATAGATTAGAGCAGAGTCTAAACTGATAATTTCAATCTTATAGAACTTGGCTAGTTTTAAAGCAAGGGAGGTTTTACCCGAGGCTGTAGGACCTAGTATTACTATTGCTCTTTCTTTCAAAATCCACCACCAAACTTTATCGCTAACTGACTTAAACTGATCTCTTGATATGCTCCCTCATGATTCTTTAACACGCCTAGGCTTTCTATATTTGTAAGTAAATCCTTTGCTAAAACCATTAGATTGTTTTTAGAAGAAAATGAAGCTATTGCACATGCTAGTGAATATGGACATATTCCATCTTCTAAACTCTTATATGAGGCACTGATTATATTAAAGGTTTTTCCTGATACTGATGCTAAATCACTGCCTTTAAGACAAGTTGGGATTGAGACTAATTGAGCTTTTGTTTTACCAAGCTCTAACTCAAAGCCACATCTTTTTAGTGCTTTTTCTGCGATTTTAAGACCTTTGATTAAAGTCTCATCAAGACGCACTGCAAAAGGCATGGTAAGTTTTACCATTTCCACACAATCGTCTTTTACGCGCTCTATATAGTCTTTTGCCTGAAGGTACTCTTTTACCTTATCAAGATTTACAAGATAGTATTTGCGGTTTTCTTTTACTAAAGCTACGTTATCTGTCACCAGATCAAGATAAACAACTGATGAGCGATAACTGAAGTTATTCACTTGTGTTTCAAGATTTAAATTGGCACTGCTGCCGATGCTCGATGCAGAAACAGAGGATTTAAAGATATTAATATTATGTTTTATATCCTCAAGATTATCCTTTGAGATATTGCTTCTGTAAACAGGAGCATTTCCGCTTTCAGATGAACTGCTTCTGATTATAGGATTACCCCTGTCAGCAAAGGAATTGATATCGATAATAGAGCTTACGCCTGCAGGAAAAGCTGGAAGCTTCTCGTTATTGATATCAAAAGAGCTTGCATGAGAGGCTGGAGTATTTAACTCATACTTTGATGGAGCAGGAGCTATTGGAGATTCCAAATCCTGGAATAATGAATTCTGAACAGGTCCTATATTGGCTTTTTTAAGTGCCAGTACAATAGAATCTGTTATCAGATCATGAATAAGTGAGGTTTCATGGAAACGAACTTCATCTTTTCTTGGATGAACGTTTACATCTACAGTTGCTGGATCAAGCTGCAGGTAAAGCACACATCTTATTGGTAGTGTCTTACCTAAAACCTCATAAAAACCTTCCTTTAAAGCATGAGTAACAACTTTATCAGCAATCGGTCTTCCATTTAAAAATAAATAAATCTGCTCACTTACACAGGCCTCTTCTGGGGCTGGTGGTAAAAGCATTCCTTCAATTTTTAAATTCGGATCTTCACAAATAACCCCAATACCTTCAGATGAAAAATTACTGCCGATTAGGGCTGCAGTTCTTCTGTGATCAAGTCCTTGCTCAACATTTGCTTTTGATACCTTAAAAATACACTTGTTATCAGAGACAAGCTCAAAGGCAAGCTCTGGATGAGCTAGAGCCACTCTTACAAAGATATCCTTAATGCGTAAAAATTCAGTTCTGTCGGATTTTAAAAAGCGTCTTCGCGCAGGAGTATTAAAAAAAAGCTCCATGACATCTACTGTGGTGCCTGTAGGGTGAGCTGCAGGTGTTACCACAGGTGATTGCTCAGGACCTTCTACGCATACCTGATAGGCATTTTCCTGATATTTTGTTTTAGATGTTAATGTAAGCTTACTTACAGAGGCTATTGAAGCTAGTGCCTCGCCTCTAAAGCCTAAGGTTTCAATTGAAGCTAAATCATCAGCTGTACGGATTTTTGAAGTGGCGTGAGGGGCAAGTGCCAGTGGTAAATCCTCCTTCTCAATACCTGCGCCATCATCGCGCACACGAATGAGAATTTTACCTGCCTGTCTTATCTCACATAGAATATGAGTAGCCTTTGCATCAACCGCGTTTTCAAGTAATTCTTTTACTACAGATGAAGGTCTTTCAACCACCTCACCTGCTGCAATCTGAGATGCTAGCTGCTTTGAGAGAAGTCTAATGTTTGCCATATTTTATCCTATGGTAAATATATAACTTGACCTACTCTTAGTGAGTCAGATTTTAAAGAGTTTAACTGTCGTAGCGAACTTACTGAGACTCCGTTCTTCTTTGCAATTAAAGACAGGGAATCACCTTTCTTTACCACAACACTTCTTTTACCCTTTAGAGAATTGGTTCTGGCATAGGATTCCTGTCTTGATTTAAGCTTTTGAGCTGGATATTTCTCATAATAAGACTTGATGCCAAGATAAATTCTGTAAGCAATCTGCTTCTGATAATTAGGCTGATTTAACTGAATTTCTTCGTAGCGATTTGATAAATATCCTGTCTCAATAAGCAAAGAAGGGATATCAGGTGATTTTAATACCGCTAAAGATGCAGAGATTGGCGCATTCTTTCTTACATGAGTAAATGCAGATAACTGATTTAAAATCTCTTTGGCAAGAAGGTTACCCTCAGAACGTGAATTAGTTGAGGACATATCTAAAATTGCTGTTGCAAGATAAGGGTTACCTACACTTTGATCCATTACCTCACCGGCGCCACCGATTAACTGTGTCTGTTTGTTCTTGCGAAGAATATTGTCATTCTCACGTAAGGCTCTGTTTTCAGAGAGAACAAGTACACTCGCTCCACGGGCAGTTGAGCTTCCTGATGCTACAGAATCTGCGTGAATTGAAATTAGAAGATCTGCTTTTCTGCGTCTTGCTATCTCTGATCTCTTATCAAGATCAATAAATACATCGCTAGAACGGGTCAGAGTTCCTCTAAAGGATTTATTAGAGTTGATGTAATTGTATAAAGCTCTTGAAATAGCTAGAGTTACATTCTTTTCTTTTACGCCACGTTTACCAATGGCTCCAGGATCTTTACCGCCATGACCGGCATCAACGGCGATAATAAATGGTTTTGAGACAGAGGTTACTCTTACAGGAACTGGTGGCGCACTCGCATCAGATACGATGTCTTCAACTTCTTCTTTTTTAACTGCAGAACCCTTTGCAGATCTCTTAGTACCTGATGCTACCTGTACTTTTTTGGACTGCTGCTGTGCTTTTGCATAATCTTTTCTTAACTGCTCAAGCTTTGACTGATACAACTTGGCATTAGATGGCGACATGGTCCTAAAGCCATCTTTTGATGTTTGTGAGTATTTAATAAATAAATCGCGCTCATAATTCTTTAATGGAACTTTTATATCAATAGCGGGAGTTGAAGGATTCGATACTGTCTTTACAGTGCTTTTAGATGCATTAGCAGCTGTTGTTGTCGCTACATTGTCAGGAGTTCCAAAATCCACTACCAAACGATAATTTTTAGAATCTTTTGAAGGTGCCAGAGTAAAGGCTTTTACATCTTTACACTTGTTTAAAGAAAAGACGTAACGTACATCTTTTCCATCTAACTGCTTTTTAAATCCTTTTACACAACTTCTTGAATTTACGACTAATTTACCAGGAGCTTTTGCTGCGTTACTTACACTTCTTATGCGCAACGAAAAAACAGCCTTGTTAGCGCTCAAAGAAGTGGCATAATCTGGCTTGCTACTTAAATCAGCTACAATTCTGGTTTTTACATTGTTGTGAAAGGAGCGGATACTCTTAATAGTATTTGCTTGTGCACTAAAGACAGTTAACAGCATGAAAGCTAAAAGACCTGCCTTTAATAGCCTTTTTAACAGATTCACTTTACTTATTTATTTGTTCACTAATTTGTTCTAATGATGATTGTTCTAGCAGTTTAGATTCTATCACAACATCACGTTTTTGCTCAGAATAAATAAAATGTACTATAACATCGGCCTCAGGAATTAACCCCTCAGCCTTATCAGGCCATTCAATCAGGCATACTGATGTTTTTTCAAAATAATCTCTTATTCCCATGTACTCAAGCTCTTCAGGATCTACGAGTCTGTACAGATCAAAATGATAAACACTAAAATCTGAGAACTCATAAGGCTCTACTAATGTATAGGTAGGAGATCTTACAAGATCATCATAGCCGCAGGCCCTGATAAATCCTTTTGAAAAGGTGGTTTTTCCTGCCCCTAAATCGCCTTCTAGATTGATTAGAATACTTCTTTTTAATTCTTTACATAAAGGAACACAAAGCTTTGAAAGTAATGCACCAAGCTTAACTGTTTTTGCCTCACCTTCAATCTTAAAACTAACCTTTTGCATTCAGAAGTTCCCTCACGTAATCACATAAATCCAATGGAAGAGTGCCTAAAACACCATTGCGCTCACCGCAAAGGTAACCTGCTCTGCCATGTACACAGGCACCAACTATAGCTGCAGCGTTAATATCCAGTCCCTGACCTAATAAAGACACTATTATACCTGTTAATAAATCACCAGAACCGCCTGTTGCCAGTGCTTCTGATCCTTCATTGATGATAGTAAACTGCTCACCATCGCAGATTACAGTACCAGGTCCTTTTAACAGAACCACTCCACCATATTTCTGCCAGATCTTATAGCATGAGAGGATTCTGTCCTGATTGATTTGTTCAATACTTTCACCAAGTAAACGGGCCGCCTCACCAGGATGTGGTGTCAGAATTCTGTTTTCCTTGTAGTAGTTCTGCTCATATTTTGCCAGTACATTCAATGCATCGGCATCATATACAAATAAATGCTTTTCATCATCATCTAACAGAGCCATTAAAGATGCAGTATGCTCATTTACTCCAAGTCCAGGTCCTATTGCTACCACATCAGACCATGAAATAGCCTTTGACACCAACTCGTAATTTGATAAATCAACACTCATAAGTTCAGGTCTTATAGATAACATAGCCTGAGCATTCATTCTGTCTGTTGCCACCTTTACAAGGCCGGCACCAGAGCGCAATGCGCCGATACCAGCCATAATGGCAGCTCCGCCCATACCCTCTTTGCCTGAAATTATTAAAACCTTTCCACTGTCTGATTTATTAAAGGAGCGACAGCGAAACGGAAGTTCATCTTTAATATCCTTATAAGTTACCTGTCTTATTGGTAAAAGATAACGAGGATTTGAAAAGGACTCCAAACTTGAGTAACCAGAAATATTAAGGCCCAAATTTGAAAAGAAAACCTCACCAACAAAGTCTACTCCATCGCCAGTAATAAGACCTGGCTTTAATGCAAGCATACAGATTGTCGCATGTGCTTTAATGCATACTCCAGGAACTGCACCGGTATCGGCGACAACGCCAGATGGTACATCTACAGAAATTGTGTAGGCCTGCAGCTGATTTACATATTTAATCCATTTTGCGGTGGCTCCTTGTGGAGCCATTTCAATGCCGGTTCCTAAAAGTGCGTCAATTGCAACATCCGGAAGCTCATAGGATACAATCTTACTATCTGTTGGAAGCACACCGTTATTTGGCAGGTCAAACTCAACATGACCTCCCATTTGCAAATAATACTCATAAGCTACACTTGCTTCTGTATCTTCATGAGGAATACCTGTTGCAAATACCCTGTGAGCAATAGAATGCTCTTTTAATAAAGATGCAACAACATAACCGTCGCCACCGTTATTACCTTTACCGCAGAAGATCCAGACCTCTTTTAGGTCTTTACATTTTTTTACCAGATAATCAAAGACACTAAAGCCAGCTTTTTTCATTAAATCAAAGCAATGGCCGTTGTGTGTTTTAGCATAATCTGCTTCTATCTGTTTTACTTCATCTGAGGTAAATACTTCTGTAGGTAGCACTTGCATCTTTTGTCCTATTCTTGATTTGGAACAGCGTTTAAATCCTGGCCATTTGAAGCTAGTATAACTACATCTTCGGCAAGAAGTTCAGGATCAGTGCTAGCACAGGTTAATCTGTCTTCTGTGATCCTAATAAAACCATCATCATCTGCTTCATCGTCTGCAAAAATAGTGTCTGCATCAAGTGAGCTTACAACGTAGGCACGAAGCCCTTTGTAAGTCATCTCAAAACGGGAAATATCCTCAGGTAATAGAGGCTCTGATTTATCATCTGAGTCAATAATAGAGTTTTTTGTGTCTAAAAAACGTCTTTTGATGCAGATTTGACCGCTTTTTAAAATGTCCTCATAGACACCATAATCATAACCTTCAACCTTTTTAACAGCTATATTGAAGATTTTATCCATGAGCAGAAAACCAAAATCTGAATAACCTAAAACGTAAATGTCAGACATAAGCACCTTTATCTAATAAATCTATTCATAATTGCCTATATTTTATGCAATTATCGTAAATATAAATACCTAACTGATAGAATTTTTTACAGAATTTATGGCCTTGAATTAAATTTTACGCATAAGACTTTTAAAAACTCAACCTGTTCAATTGCTCTATAACTGAACTAGAAGATAGCTTATCGAGCTAATTTTGTGGGCTATTCGTAATTTTTTAGATATTTAACAAAATATTGGTATATACATTATTTTAAGTTTGCTTATACTTTATTTATGTAAAGTATAAATAACAGTTAGGTAATAATAGATGGATATTCTAGGCATTGATATTGGTGGCAGCGGCATTAAAGGTGCTATTGTCGATACTCAGACTGGTGAATTAAAATCAGAGAGAATCAGAATTCCTACTCCACAGCCTGCAACTCCTGAAGCTGTGGCAAACACCTTAAAAAAATTAGTTGATCAGATTGGCTATAAAGGTGTTATCGGCTGCGGATTCCCTGCTCGCGTTATCAACGGTGAGGTTTTAACAGCTGCTAACATTGATAAATCATGGATCAACGTTAAGGTTGAAGAGCTGTTCTCACAGGCGACAGGACAAAAGGTTTTCGTGGCAAACGACGCTGATGTGGCAGGTCTTGCAGAGTTATCCTTTGGTGCTGTAAAAGATTACAAAGGCCCTGTTTTATTCTTAACACTAGGCACTGGTATTGGCTCTGCTCTATTTATCAATGGTCAGATGTACCCTAATACAGAATTCGGTCACTTAAAATTCAAAGGCGATATTGCAGAACACTACTGCTCAGATTCAGTTCGTGAAAAGGAAGATCTTGGCTACAAAGAATGGGGCGAGAGATTAAATAAGTTCCTAGAGTATATTGCTTTTCTGACACAACCTGACTTTATCGTTTTAGGTGGAGGTGTCTCTAAGAAATTTAAAAAGTATGAATCAAAACTTACTTTAAATACTAAGGTTGTCCCTGCAGCCACTTTAAATTTAGCAGGTATTATCGGCGCTGCCATGTACGCTAAATCAAAGAGCTAAAAAACAATTCAAACTCCAGATATAAGTGCTTATAGAAATATAAGCACTTTTTTTGTTTTTAAACAGGCTCAATTGCAAGTACCTTGATCTCCAGGCGCTGTGATCCCATATAGTGGTTTATACCCACATTGTAAACAGCCTGAACTCGCATGTTTCTTACAATAGAACGTTCATTTGGAGTTGCACGAAGCTTAATTGCGGACATGCTAGAGCCATCATCTGAACGTAATGAGAAACGAAGATGTCTATTGCCAACTAAAGTAACGTCTTCAACAGTAAATTCACCATCAAAGCAAGGCTCTTCAAAACCGTTACCCCATGGGCTGTATGACTCTAAATCCTGAGCAAATGAAATGTTAATGTAGTTTGGTGAAAGTTCTCCATCTGAGAGAATTTCATCCTCATGTGGACTACCTAAATTCTCTTTTGCAATTTGATTGAAAAGCATCTTGAACTTTTCAAAGTTTTCTCTGGTAATAGAGGCGCCTGCAGCCATCGCATGACCACCGAATCTGATTAAAAGATCAGGGCTTTTCTCACTTAAAGCCTGCAGAATTTTAACAATACTAAAACCAGGAACAGATCGAGCTGAACCTGAAAGCTCCTCTCCATCACCTGAGAATACAAAACAAGGTACAGAGAATTTCTCTTTAATTCGGCTTGCAATAAGACCACCTAAGCCTACAAGCCAGTTTGGTCTGTAAAGCACAATGGCTGAGTTACCAGCCTGCTTTTGGGCATCCTCACAGGCTTCCTTTAAAAAGACTCTTTCATAATCGCCACGTCGCTTATTACACATCTCAAGCTCACGGGCAATTATGCTTGCATCGGTTTCATCATCTGTAAGCATTAAGGATACAGCCGGATTGTTTTCAAGTTTGATTCTGCCAGGAGCATTTAATCTTGGACATAAATCAAAAGCTATACTTACTGAGTTAATTGAAGGTAAATCCACTCTGCATGATGTTGCAAGTGCCTTTATACCCACAAGACACTCACCGCGTCTTATACGCTCAAAACCATATTTAACAAGCTTTCTGTTATTTGCGTCAAGCTGCATCACATCGCCTATGGTTCCAAGTGCCACAAGATCAAGGAAACGACCGATTCTTGGGATAGGTCTTCCCTTGTAGTAATCTAATTCTCTTAATCTAGCTCTTGTTGCCACAAGCACATAAAAGAGAACGCCTGCACCACAAAGATTTTTTGAAGGGAATTCATCGGTTGGGAGTTTTGGATCAACGATAGCATCTGCGTTTGGTAAATTCTCAGGGGTCTCATGGTGATCGGTAATTACCACCTTAAGACCTCTTGATTTGGCATAATCAATAGACTCTTTACAACTTACACCATTGTCTACTGTAAGGAGCAGTTTTACGCCTTGTTCTATGGCTTTATCTACAGCCTCAGAGCTTACACCATAACCCCCCTCATAACGTGATGGAACATAATAACTTACAGCACCTGCACCTAAATCCTTTAGAGCTCTTACACCTAATGCTGTACCTGTAATACCATCTACATCATAGTCGCCGGCTACTAAAATCGGGTCCTGTCTGATAATAGCATCTGCAATAATCGAACTTGCTTTTTCAATATCGTGAAGATCTTTGTAATGATATATATCACTTAACTGGCAGGTAATATCCTGTTCTGTTTTTATGCCACGCTTTGCTAAGATCTGGCGTATCACAGGATCTGATATATAATTTTCTAAATGACTATCATCCACGAAGTCACGTCTAACGATTTTCACAGTTAACCCCAAGGTACAGATTCTTCAAGATTCGATAAATTGCTATTAATCAACTCATTGCTAATATTCATCCCATTATATTTGCTATTTATATGATTTTATATAGCTTTCAAAAAATTAAGTTTTATTTATAACCTACATCGCTATTTTTATAAATTTATAGGAAAAGCTATCTCAAAAATAAAATCAAAAATACGCAGCCATGTCATTTATTTGAAGAGATTGATTTAAAAAAATTTGCTAGAATGAACCTAGTTTTTCAGGTTTAGTTTATGCATAGAAATAAATACAGTAAAAGAAGTATGTTTTTGCTCCTGCCGGTAGGATTACTGGCAATTGCATCCTATGCTCTTGATAAACGTATTCCACTAGACATCGACTACAATCTGCAATCAATTCTGATGCAGATTTTCAGAATTGTGCTACCAGGTATTTTTGCTATCTGTGTAGCCTGTCTTATGCCTACTTCAAACAGATTTTTTCAACTCTTAGCTGTTGGTTTTAACTACTCGATTTTATCTTCGATCTCTTTATCTCAATACTCAAATCTCTTTACGCAGCCTACTGCGTGGATTATTGCCTCTTTGAGCGCAACGCTTTTTTTACTGCCCAGTAACGATAAAGATTCAGAAAATGAAAACGTCTCGTTTTTTACTTTTCTGTATAAGCTCATTGGTATTATTGTGATGCCTACACTTACCCTGATTGGTTTTGTGGTAATTGTAAAAAACATTGAGCACTCAATTTTTATTACTTTTACCTCTGTTTTCGTAGAGTCGTTTCTGGCTTGTCTTTTTGTCCCTATTTACGAAATTATGCTGACACTTGGATTTAGTGCTTCACTAAATTCACTTGTAAGCCTGCAGGTAGACTCTGAAACCGTAAATGCCATTTTAAACAGCATTATTCTGACAAATATTATTGCCCTGCCAGCGCTTATCTTTACAAGAGCAATGGTTGCAACACAATATAACCGCTTCTTTTTAGTACTGCTTGCAATCATTACCTGCCTCTCATCAAGAATCGGCGCTTGCGTGTCTATTGAGCTTGCCATTCTACTATTCTTCTTTCCTGGAACTTTAATTGTTTTATGTACAAGCTCTATTCTGATTTTCTTTGTAAGCTACTACCTGCAGCTTGCTACATTTACAAATTTCTACATGCTCTATGAGCCTGACCTTATCTTAAAGAATCTGACTTTACTGCACGTAACACCACTGCACTATTACGCAATTGTCATGGCAATTATAATTCCGCCTGCGCTACAGCTATTTTTCTCAAAACTTGGAGTTATAAATACCTTAAAGAACACTCTTCGTTCAAATGATAAAATTGCAGGTATAAAATTCAATCAGATGCAAAATCCTGATCTGATGCTTATCGCCATTTTAAAGAACGTTGGCGGTATTAGTAATATATGCGGTACCAGCTCCATTGGTAATGAGCTTTATGTTAAAGTTCATTCTCTAAAAAAGGTTTCTACCTTCAGACTATCTTTACTAGGTAAAAACAGAATTTCCTACCTGAGAGCCTTTAACGAGATTAAATTTAATTTAGGTGCGCAGACTAAAACCATTTACAAACGCATGTCAAATATCATTTTAGAATCTCAACGATATTCTCAAAATGTTATTCATGTGGCTAAACCTTTTAATATTGATAATCATCTAAAAGAATTACAGGAGAACGCAATAAAGTGAGCGACAATTCAGATTGGGTTCAAATCAAACTTAGAACCACCAACCAGGCAGCCGACACCATCGCAGATTTGTTAGAGCAGTTTGGTGCCTTAGCTGTAAGCTACACCGATGCAGAGGATTCACCAATTTTAGAGCCCCGTCCAGGCGAGCGCCGTCTATGGCCTAATACCGAGGTTACAGGTCTATTAGATAAAGGAACCGATCCTACCCCAATTTTAAATACCTTAAAGGCATTATTAGGTGATCACATACCAATGATGGTTACTCACCTTGAGGATAAAAACTGGATCAGAGCATGGATGGATCAGTTCAAGCCATTAAAGTTTGGTAAACATTTATGGATCTGCCCTTCGTGGCTTAAAGTCGAAGAGGAAAACAGCGTTGTTGTTATGCTTGATCCTGGTCTGGCCTTTGGTACCGGAACACACCCTACAACCGCACTATGTCTTGGTTATTTAGATTCTTTAGATTTAAAAAATGTAGACATTTTAGATTATGGCTGTGGCTCTGGTATTCTTGCAATTGCAGCTTTAAAACTTGGCGCAAAATCAGCAACTGGTGTTGATATTGATGAACAGGCCTTAATCGCTTCAAAAGAAAATGCTCAAAGAAACAAAGTTGAAGACAAGTTAAAACTTGTTATGGGTACAAATAAAAAACTTGATTTACCAAAATTTCCTGTTACCGTAGCAAACATTCTTGCAGGTCCTTTAGCTCAGTTAGAACCAATTATCGCTGAGCTTACTCAGTCAGGAGGTAAGCTAGCTCTGTCAGGTATCTTAACCGAACAGGCTGATGAGGTAAACGAAGCTTACTCTAAAGACTTTGTGATGAATAAAGTTCAGGATAAAGAAGGCTGGGCTCTACTTACAGGCACCAGAAAATAATTTTTCAAGTAACACAAAAAAGAAGATCCTGCAACCATTCTAAATCAGTGTTATCAGAATCTTGTGGAGCTAAGCGATAAATCCAATGCTCTTTGCACAAAGATTCTAGAAAACAGATAAACAACAATTCAAAAAAAATATGATGGCTGCTAATTTTTTGGCTCTATTAAAAATTTCGGGGTAAAGCATCTTTACCAGGAAATGCAGCTTTAATAAGTAAGGTAAAATAGTCAAAGTCTCTGAGACCGTAAGCCTTACGTTTGAGAACCTTAATCTTGTTGTT
>JAAYPN010000146.1 GCA_012519775.1 Aeromonadales bacterium
GCATATATCGCATTAGAACTAGTGTTCTAGAAGGCATTAACAACAAGATTAAGGTACTTAAGAGAATTGCTTTTGGTTTTAGAGATTTTGAATATTTCTTTTTGAGAATTAAGAGTGCTTTTAAAGGAAAAGCACTCACAGTTTAATATAAGAACTGGGTTAATACGGTGTAACCAAATCAGTGCTTACCAGAGTTTTTCGGAAGACCCCAAATTCAGTGCTTCTTATTTTAATTTGATAAGAGTTAAAAGAGGAGTTTTAGTGAGGAAATTATGATCCTGCCAAGCAGGATCATAATAAGAATTATTTCTTAGCAGGAGGAATTAGACCTACCTGTAGTTCTTCTGCTGTGTAGATGTGCTGGTTATCGCAGTATACCTTACCGTCAGCAATTCCCATGATTAGGCTGCCACGCTCGATAACTTTCTTAAGGTTGATTTCATAGGTAACTAGCTTTGCGTTATCTAGAACTTCACCCTTGAACTTAACTTTACCTACACCTAAAG
This sequence comes from Aeromonadales bacterium, assembly GCA_012519775.1. Lineage (GTDB taxonomy): Bacteria > Pseudomonadota > Gammaproteobacteria > Enterobacterales > Succinivibrionaceae > Succinivibrio. Next base: position 507 of record JAAYPN010000146.1, read on the forward strand.
CACGACCCTTACCAGGACCGCCTCTCCAGCCTAGGAAGAAGCCTACTAACTGCCACATAGCATCTAAACCAAGGCAACCTGGCATAACTGGATCACCTGGGAAGTGGCAACCAAAGAACCATAGATCTTTATTTACATCAAGCTCAGCTTTAACAAAACCTAAACCGTACTCGCCACCCTCGTTCTGAATGTCTACGATGCGGTCAAACATGAGCATGTTAGGAGCTGGTAACTGGCTATTACCTGGACCGAATAACTCACCACGGCTACATGCTAATAAATCGTTTTTGTCAAAAGAGTGAATATCACGCTCTAACAATGAAGGCATTGGATTCTCCTATTGCTTCATAAATAATTAAAAGTTAAATGGAAGTATTAACGTGTACCGAATACAACAATGGTCTTGCCATGTGCTGTAATCAGGTTGTCTTCTTCCATCATCTTTAAGATTCTACCTACTGTCTCACGTGAACAGCCTACAATCTGACCGATTTCCTGACGGGTGATCTTAATCTGCATACCATCTGGATGAGTCATAGCTTCTGGCTGATGAGCTAGGTTTACTAGAGTCTTTGCAATTCTACCTGTTACGTCAAGGAAGGCAAGGTTACCAACCTTAGTTGATGTTGCAGACAGACGTCTTGAAATCTGTGCTGTTAAACGCATTAGAATTTCAGGATTTACTTGAACTAACTGCTTGAACTTGCTGTATGAAACTTCAGCAATTTCGCAGCTGGTCTTTGCTTTAACCCAAGCTGTGCGCTTTGGATTTTCGGATTCATCAAAAAGACCTAGTTCACCAATGAAATCACCTTGATTTAAGTAGCTTAAGATCATCTCGTGACCGTCTGTATCTTTAATTACAACAGCAACAGAACCTTTTACAATGTAGTACAAAGTTTCAGCTTTTTCACCAGAATGGATAATTGTGCTTTTTGCAGCATACTTATGTATATGGCACTGACTTAAAAACCAACTAATAGTGGTATCAGTTTGAGGTTTGATTATTGGAGACATGTTCAATACTCTATATCTTAAATTAATATTTATACTTAAAAATTCTAATATACCTTGATAATTTGCTGTAAAAAGATGGCTTTTAAGACCATGAAAAAACGCAAATATTTATTATCTTATTATATATAATTATTTAAGTAAATTGTTAATTAGCAAACATTTTGCCTTGAATAATTTTACATCAAATTACGTAAATGACAATATCGTAATAATTTTCTTGACAGCGCACCAAAGAAAGGCATTTATACTAATATTTTAGATAAATAAATCACTATGTATAACAAATTGTGCAAAATAAGGCCTAAATTTCAATAATTTGAGTAACCCAAAACATAACCTAAATGCACAGATATACACTAAAAGTATCTTTTCAATTTGAAAAAAGAGAGTGAATTATTGAAATGAGGCCCCAGGAATGGATCCGTTATATAAGACTCCTTGAACCAGTATGTTCAAGTTTGGCATCAGATGCAGGTTTAGGCTTCCGCGGGCAATCCGGGCCTGCACACTACCTACAGGAAGACACCAATGTCTAAAAGTATCGGCTCAGGGTGATATTAACAAGATGCCACCCCAGGGAATTTTGTTGATAGGCTATGTCCTATCGTGGTTCTAATAATAGCAAAACCGCGCTTTTACTACAACAAATAATAATCTGATAATACTAATATACTATACAGTTTTAGTTTTTTGTGATTGATGATATTCTTTGCTGGATATCAACCTAACATAACTAACAAAAATACAAAGCAGGCTACACCAAGTAAAATTATCACCTTATTAAAGAATCCAAAGATGTCACTTATGTATTCGTACTTTTTTAAGTAGTTGTTTCTTACAACATAGGCATCTTCAAGCGTCTTGCATCCGCCAAGCTCAAGACCTAAGGGAACATTGTTGTTGTATGCTGTATCAATAAGACTTCTAAAGCGGATCCTAGTAGAGTTTTCATGTTCTTTATTGAAGTTTAACGACTTTAAGTATTCTCTTGAATATACCTCTGGCTCTAAATCGTTAAGAATAGAGCAGATCTCCTTGTAACGAAAATCGGAGATGAAAAAGGATTTTAATTGATACTTAAGATAGTTAAAGTCCATAAGCAAGACTCCATATACAAAAAAGCCTACGATGAATTTCACCGCAGGCTCCCATTATATACTATTTATTAGATCAGCTCTGGGATCATCTTAATGTGACCGCAAGGACATTCCTGAGCACATACACCACAACCCTTGCAGTAGTCGTAGTTGAACTCATAGCCCTTACCTGGACCTAATTTAACAACAGCGTTATCAGGGCATACGCCATAGCAGTTGTCACATTCCATACAGTTACCACATGATAGACAACGACGTGCCTCGAAGATTGCGTTCTCTTCGGTTAAACCGAACTGAACCTCATCGAAGGTCTGAGTACGACGTGCTGCCTCTAACTCCTTACGTACAGTCTTTGGAGCATCAGTATAGTACCAAGGGTGCATATCTTCGAACTTAGCGATTTCATGCTTCTCAGGCTTCTTGTAAACCTGCCCCTTCAAGAATGCATTAACACCACGTGCTGCGTGCTTACCCATACCAATAGCATGTGTTACAGTTCTGTCGTTAGTTGCAACGTCACCGGCTGCAAAGATGCCATCGATAGATGTCATCATTGTTTCCTGATTTACAACAACGCTGTCTTTTTCCATCTCAAGGTTTTCAAGCTTAGATAGAGCAGTCTTTTCAACGTTCTGACCTAATGCTAGAACAACTGCATCTGATGGAAGATCTTCATACTGACCTGTAGGCTGTGGTTTGCCATTCTCGTCAAGCTCCATCTTCTCAATCTTCAATGCATCCTTCTGTGCACCTGTAATTGTAGATAACCACTTAACCTGAATACCCTCAGCAATAGCAGCATCCATTTCCTCAGCGTTTGCTCTCATCATTTCACGGTTACGACGGTAAACGATAATAGGCTCTGCACCTACACGGCGTAATGAACGAGCTACGTCAACTGCGGTATTACCACCACCGTATACGGTGACCTTGCGGGCAATCTCAATCTCACCTGTTGTATGAATCTGACCTAAAACTGATAGAGCATTTAAAACGTGAGTGGTGTCGCCCTGTGGGATTTCAGCATTTGAAGAAACTGAAGCACCTAAGCCTAGAATTACAGCATCATATTTGCCGTTTTTCTTCTCAGCTTCGATATCTTCAACCTTGCGGCCGTATTCGATGCTTACGCCCATGTCGGTAATACGCTTGATTTCTGCATCAAGAATATTACGTGGTAGACGGTATACAGGAATACCATAACGCATCATACCGCCAGCTTCCTTTGCACTCTCAACAATGTGTACAGAGTGACCGAAACGACGTAGGTGGTAAGCTGCTGAAAGACCTGCAGGACCTGCACCGATAATCAGAACCTTTTTACCTGTTTCACGAGCAGGCAACTTGAATGATAGGTTGTGCTCAATAGCATAATCACCTAGGAAACGCTCAACTGAGTTGATGCCAACGCTCTCATCTAGAAGACCACGGTTACATTTGCCTTCGCAGGTGTGGTAGCAGACACGCCCCATACATGCTGGTAATGGGTTTTCCTCAGTAAGAATGCGCCATGCATGCTCATAGTCACCTTCTGCAGCATAGAATAGCCACTGCTGGATGTTCTCACCAGCTGGGCACTGATTGTTGCAAGGTGGCAATTTATATACGTTTACAGGACGCAATGTACGCCATGAACCAGTATGATTTGATAATGAGGAAGCTGGATCAAGGGTAACAGCAAAAGCCTTTTTTAACATAATTTACTATCTCCTTTATACAGCTGAACTACGCTCGTAAGCTTGAATTGCAACAGGTTCATTAGGCTCATCATCACCTAATAAACCAAAGTTCTTGATGTTGGTATCACATAGAGCCTGTAATCTTGCAACTACGTTAGGATCAGCCTTCTTACCTGTTAAGTGGGCGTATCTGCGCTGCATCTTCAGGTAGTTGATAATTGGCTGCTGCTGACGGATCTTACGAACTGAGGTAACCTTGCCGTATTCAGCTTCATAAACAGGGAAGAAACCGGTTTCCATAGCCATTCTTGCAACGGTAACTGTTGTGTTAGATGCATGGCCCCAACCTAGTGGGCATGGTACTAGAACCTGAATGTATCTTGCACCGTGGAACTGCATTGCCTTTGTAACCTTGTTCTCAAGGTCACGAAGATCAGCTACAGTTGCAGTTGCTACGTATGGAATACCATGAGCCATAGCAATTAAAGGTAAATCCTTACCTCTACCCCAGTCAGCACCTGGATGCTCACCAACTAGCTGTGTGGTTGCAGTACGTGCAGCAGGAGGAGTAGCAGATGATCTCTGAACACCGGTGTTCATATATCCTTCGTTGTCGTAGCAGATGTATAGTACATCGTCATTTCTTTCGAACATACCTGATAGAGCACCAAAACCGATATCAGTAGTACCACCGTCACCACCTTGAGCAATGATACGTGGAGCATTTGCCTCACCCTTTCTCTTAGCAAGAACTTGAGCTGCAGCAGCTAAACCTGAACCTACAGCAGCGGCATTACCAAATAGTGAGTGAACCCATGGCATTTTCCATGCTGATTCTGGATATGGAGTAGAGAAAACCTCTAGACAGCCGGTTGCGGTAACAACCATGATCTGACCATTAGTTGCCTTCATAGCAGCGTCAAGTGCGTAGCGGGCACCTAAAGCCTCACCACAACCCTGACATGCTCTGTGACCTGATGTCAGACCATTTGGGCGATCAACTGATGCCTGAATGGTACGCATAGCAGGATTTAACAAACGGTTACCAACAGTGTTTGAACCGGTTTGATAGAATTTAATCTTTTCTAACATTTGATATCTCCTGCTTATTTAACTGAGTTTTCAATAGCTGACTGGCTGATAGGACCGTTTTCAAACTTAACGCCTTCAGTCTTCTGTGTATAGCTGTTTAAAACGCCTGCATTAGCATCAAAGAAGGTGAATTCTTCAGTGAGCTTGCCAGCTAGAGCATCTTTTACTATACCGTTGATGGTTGTACCGAAGATTGGACGACCACCTAAGCCTGCAACTACAGTCTTAACATCGCAGCTTGTGCCTTCCATTGCACGCTTAACTTCAGGGCAGATAATGCCACGAGCACCAAATGAGAAAGCTCTCTCAACGCAGATAACCTGCTTGGTGTCGCCAATTGCCTTAGCAAGGGCCTCGTAAGGGAATGGTCTGAAAGATTTTAGTGAAATGATACCAACGTTGATTCCTTCATCCTTTAATCTGTCGATTTCATCTTTAGCTGTACCAACAGTAGAACCTAGGATGATTAGTTTCAGATCAGCGTTTTCGCAATTGTAGCAGTCTAATAAACCGCCTGACTTAGAACCGGTTAGCTCACGGTACTCTTTAGTTACCTCTTCGATAACCTCAAGTGCCTTAGCCATCTTACGCTGCTGAAGAATACGAACTTCTGTAAATGCCTCAGGACCTACCATTGCGCCGATTGATACAGGCTCTTTAGTGGTCAGGTATTCATTTGGCTCATACTCTTTTAGGAACTTATCTACAGTTTCCTGTGATGGAATTTCAAGTCTTTCAAATGCGTGGGTTAGAACGTAACCGTCCATACATACCATAACTGGCAGGCCAACCTTTTCAGCAATCTTAAAAGCCATGATGTGAGTATCAACTGCGTCTTGGTTTGATTCACAGAATAACTGTAACCAGCCTGAATCACGCTGTGATAGAGAATCTGAATGATCGTTCCAGATGTTGATAGGGCCACCGATAGCACGTGATGCTACGGTCATAACGATAGGTAAGCCTAAGCCTGATGCTGAGAAGATACCTTCGGTCATGTATAATAGACCCTGTGAAGCGGTTGCAGTATATGTTCTTGCACCGCCAACCTCAGAACCGATAGCAACTGAGATTGCACTGAATTCTGATTCAACGTTTAGGAACTCACAGTCTTTTAGTGTACCTGTCTTTACGAACTTACCTAAATTTTCAACAATGTGGGTTTGTGGAGAGATAGGGTATGCACAAACAACGCCAGGACGGCATAATGCAACAGCCTCTGCTACACCTAGTGAGCCTTCTATTTGCTTAAGCATTGTTGCCTCCCTTAATGAAATTATATGCTAATGCTGCAGTCTCTGCGTTTGCATCGCCAACCTTGCCTGGGTATCTTTGCTGGAAAGATTTCTGTACAGACTCAAGCTTTAGAATATCTGTTACAGCTGCAAGAGAAGATAGCATTGGAGCGCCAGGTAGTGGCTTGCCAATCTTCTGCATAGCAAAATCAGTTGCAGGAACTGTAAATACGTGTCCTTTTGGTAACATCTTTACAATCTTAGGAACAAGTACTTCTGGAGCGTCCTTAGAATTGATAATAACGAAACCGTCAGGATCAAGACCTGCAAATACATCAACTGAACTTAATAATGTTTTATCCTGAATCAGAACAACATTTGGTTTCTGAATAGGCTCATGTGTACGAATTTCTTTGTCATTGAGGCGTGCATAGGCAACAACTGGTGCACCTGTACGCTCTGAACCGAAACTTGGAAAAGCTTGTGCAAAGTGGCCTTCGTAGAAAGCTGCTAATGTGAGCATTTCTGCAGCGGTCACAACACCTTGACCTCCACGGCCATGTAATCTAATTTGAAGCATTAAGGCTCCTTGTTTGCAAGTGTGTGAAAAAAGGGCATATAACAATACCGTTATTGTAATTTTAGTAAGTTTTTTTCAAATTGACAAATTTATGAAAATTATTGTTAATAAAAATGAAAATATGACTTAAAATGAAAATTGATAAAAATGGGTAAAAAGAATGGCTAAACAAAGCGGATCAAGGTTTTCTGAAATGTCAGTCTGTATGAAAATTAAAATTTATCTATGAATTTTTTAAAATAAGTAACAATCAAGAATAGAATATATATAGATTTAAAAACTATAGGCTATAACACAAATATAATAGCTAATTTTATAATTAGCATATGCTAATTAAAATAATCATTTTGATAAAGATTTGTAAAATTCAAAAAATGTTATTATTATTAAATACAGTTTAATAAGTCTATTTTATAAAAAGGCTAATCATGATTGAATCTAGCTCAACAATTACTTCAAAGCAGATACGTGAGCAGAATCTGCAGCTCGTGCGTCGTGCTCTTCATTCAGAGCAGGTATGTACAGCCTCTAAATTAAAAGAGCTTACAGGGTTATCCGTTGTAACCTTAAACAAGCTTCTTTCATATCTTATTGCAAATGGAGAAGTTTTAGAAGGAGAAAAAAGCTCAATTCCAAACGGACGTCCTGCAACAACTTACAGATTCAATGAAATGAATAAACTGATGCTTATTCTATCTGTATATAAAAGATCAGGTAACAAGTACGTAGGTTATACCGTACATAACCTGTTTGGTGAATGTATTAAGCGTAAAGAAGAGCTTATACAAGAAAGTTATGGCGTTCAGACTAACGAATTCAAATTAGGTATGACCCGTTTTATCAACGAGTTTCCTAAAATCGCTATTATCGGAATATCCATGCCATCTGATGATGTAGGCGGAAGAGTAGGCTCTGCAATTAGACATGACTCTCAGTCTAAACGTCTTGCAGCTCATTTATCAAAAAACTTTAATTTGCCGGTATTTTTTGAAACTGATATCAATGCAGCAACATTAGGTTGCTATAAAAGATGTAAGGTTCAGGAATATGTAAGCGGAATTATCCTGGTACCAGGAAAAATTCCAGGATGCGGTTTCTGTTATAACGGTCAGGTGCTCCGTGGTAAAGACGGTATGGCAGGTGAGATCCGTTATTTCCCTATGTATAACGATGAAGGCGTACTCCCATCTGAGACTATGCAGGCTGACGATCTGGCTATCAGAACCATCAGAGCAGTTATGTGTGTGTTAAATCCAGGATATGTCGCCATCTATACAGAAACCCTAAAGCCTGGCCTTATTGATAGATTAAAGAAGAGATTATCAACAGCTGCAGAGGAAGCATTATTACCAAAGATTGAGATCAATGATTCTCTACGAGAGGACACTGTTTCAGGAATGATTAGTCTTTGTTTAGAGAAACTTGAGGCTATGTAGATTCTGTTATACACAAAAAGCGTCAAACAATTCACATAAAAAATATTTATATGAAATTAAATTGCTAAATTACAATCTATTGCGTTAAAATAATGCGAATAAAAACTTGTTTATCTATAATTTTTATTATATCTATATTATATAATGCGTGATAATCTTGATTATTATATATCAACTTTTTTGATGATTTATAATTAAATTTTATGTTAACATTTACTAAATCTTGAATAAGTTATTATTCAGTAAATCCTTTTTTTTTGAATAAAATCAACAATATAATTTATCATACATCTGAATAAACTAATATAAATATAATAATTTTTAATAAGGGGATAAATCATGGCAGAAAACCAAATTGATATGGCTCAAGGCCCAAAAAAGATGAATTCAAACAAGTGGAGTAGAACCAGGCGTATTGAATTTATAGATTTTAGACTAAATGTAGATGGTAGAATTAACCGCTCTGACTTGGTTGATTTCTTTGGCATTTCGGTCCCTCAGGCCTCATTAGATCTTTCTTATTATAGAGCTCTTGTAAAGAGTAGTAAGCCAGCTCGTCAGAACCTTGTATATGATATGCATCAGAAGGTTTATTTAAGAACTGACGACTTTATTCCTATCTATCCAGACCAGTGTGGTTCAGATGTAATTTTTAATGATTTAATTTTATCTGCAAGAAATGAACTTGCTTCAAGCAAGAATTTCTTCGGTTTCACACCTGATGTTGGACTTGCAACCATGCAGCCTCCAAAGCGCATCATTGATGATAAGGTTTTAGTTAATATTCTTGATGCAATCCGTGGACACCTTGCAGTTCATATCGTTTATAAATCATTAGATTCTGAAAAAGATGAGGATTATTTAATCGCACCTCATTCATTTGCTTTTGATGGTATAAGATGGCATGCACGCGCATACTGCTATGACCGTCATATGTTCAGAGACTATGTTTTATCAAGAATCAAGACAGCTGATCGCCCAAGAATTCAGGCTCCAAACGATCGTTTCCCTGATCCAATCGGTAACGGCTTTAGAGAAGTTGGTACCGGAAATAAGGATGATGAAGCATGGAATCAGCTTGTAACTATCAGATTAAAGGCAAATCCTGAACTTCCTGAGAGAACCAGAAGGGCAATTGAGCTTGATTTCAATCTTCAGAAAGATGGTGTTTTTGAGTATAAAGTCAAGAAAGCTTTATTGTTATATACCTGCAATTCTTTACATTTAGGTAAGGATTTTGTAAGCTTGCCTCCACATCAGAAACAGCTTGTTTGTGAAAATGAATCAGAAATTCAGGCAATGCTAGATGAAATAACATCAAACAGATAAGCTTTAATTTAATAAATTTAATCGGCCCTACATTAAGTTGTCAGGGCCTTTTTTCTTTTTTAATTCACCTTAACAGATGAAATATTGAAAATGACTAGAAAGAAAAATGCATTATTTGTGTTTACATTAGGTATGCTATGCGCTTTTGCGCCTATGTGTACTGATATGTATTTACCTTCATTACCTAATGTAATGGAATTTTATAACACTACAGCCTCATTATCTCAAAGCTCACTTACAGCTTCATTTTTAGGTTTGGCTCTAGGTCAGCTTATCATAGGACCATTATCTGATACCTATGGTCGTTTAGGCCCTATGCTGATTTCTTTAATTCTGTTTACCATAACATCTTTGTTATGTGCAATTGCTCCTACAATTTCACTGTTTATCCTCTTTAGAGTATTACAGGGTATGTCAGCAGCTGGCGGTATTGTTCTTACCCGTTCAATTGCCTGTGATTTGTATAAGGAGCATGAGCTGACATCATTCATGGCATTTTTAATGTCTATTAACTCTATTGCGCCTGTTCTTGCTCCGCTTGTAGGTGCTTTATTTATCAGCTTCGCTCCATGGCAGATTGTATTCTATGTGCTTACAGCATGGGGTGTACTAATGTTTTTATCCACAAAACTATATGTAAAAGAATCACACCCTGTAGAAAAAAGAGATAAGACAGTTCTATCTGCTTTATCTAGAATGAAAACAGATATCTTTAACTTAAAGTTCATGCTATCAGTATTGTCATTATCCTTTGTTATGGCTGGCTTTTTCTCATATCTTGTTGCAACCCCTTTTGTCTTCCAGAAGATTTATAACTTTACCCCTATAGAGTTTTCTTTTACCTTTGCTTTTGTATCTATCTGCATCACTGTAGTTGCTGCATTTACAGGCAGATTATCACGTCGTGTAGGTGTGGTTAAATCTGTTTTCATTGCCTTTTATCTGCTTTTAATTTCAGGCGCCCTGGTAATTGTTGAGGCAATTGTAAAACCTGATAACTTTATTTATGTTCTTTTAACATTAGCAGTCTACTGCTCAATGATGGGATTAACACAGACAGCTGGTTTTGGTGTGGTTATGAGCCTTAAAAAAGGCGGCTCAGGAGCTGCATCCGGCATCTTTGGTGTAATGTATTTTGCTCTAGGCTCACTGCTTTCTCCAATTGTTGGTGTGCTAGGTGAGAAATCTATGCTACCCCTCGGACTAAATATGTTTATCTGTGCTATCCTTGCATATGTTTTATTAAAGATTGCTCTAAAAATCAGGAATTAACATGAAAATTATTAAGAGCCTTAGTGCGGCATTATTACTTACCGTAAGCATATCATGCAGTGCCGCAACTTTTGATGACAATCAGAAAAAGGAAATTGAAGCGATTATTGATGAGTATGTATCAACTCATCCTGAGATCATCATCAAAGCTATGAAGAAGCTTGAGAATGACGAGGAAGCACACCTTCAGGATGAACGTATCATAATTGCCAATGCTCTTCGTAATGATAAAGGCCTGCCATCAAAAGGTAAGAGTAGTGCAAAGCACTATATTATCAATTTCTATGACTATAACTGCGGTTACTGCAAGGTTATGGAACCTATGTTTGAACAGGCTTTAAAAGAGTACGATCTGCAGGTTGTATATGTAAATATTCCTGTAATCAAAGAATCCTCAAAGAAGCTTGCTATCGTTGGACAGTCTATCTATAACATCGACAGCCATAAATACTTTGATTACCATGATCACTTCATGTCTGCAAGATATCCTGCAACCGATCAGAATTCACTAAAGGCTTTAGTAAAGAGCATCGATATCTCCTGGGATAAGGTAGTAGATGAAATGAAATCAAACCGTCCTCAAAAGCAGATTGGTAAATGTCTTGATGACAGCATGAAGCTTAAGATTGCAGGTACCCCGTATCTGATTATTGACGGTAAGGAATACCGCGGTGCGATTACAAGCTATGAAGTTTTAAAGACAATTTTAGATAACTAGTCTATGAAGTTCTTTATTCTTTTTGTAATCATCCTGCCGATCCTTTTTATTATCGGTACAACTTATTCTGCTATAAAAGAGCAGAATAAGTTTATTGAAAAAAAACTCCCTGAGATCTTAAAAGAAAGGGAGAGGGTAAAAGAAAAAGCAAAAAAGCTAAAATCAAAATAATCACCTCATTTATACAGTTTGCTTATAGATATGTCTCTGTAAGCAAATTTCAATTTAAAACCGTATAAAAATTCCTGCCGTAATCATATTAATTTGTTTAATAAATTCTGTATTTATTTAAATATCAAAGATGTAGAACTCTAAAGATTTA
>JAAYPN010000147.1 GCA_012519775.1 Aeromonadales bacterium
AAAAATTCTTTTAGACTCCAGTTTAGTGCCTAAAATTGTGAAATCAGGAGTTTTTATTGTCGGTATTAGATGTATTTTGTGTGGTTCTTTTCTTTTTATAAAAAACTCTCCTGTGCAGCCTGGTAATTTTATACGTAGCTGCTAAACTTTAGGCTTCAGGATCATTTTGTTAAGGTCACAGCTTATGACTCAGGAAGCATCTTTTATCTATAACAGCAAATCAGCAAATGTGTACTCCACCTTAGTCAGTCAGTTAGAAGGATGCTCGCAGTTTAAAATCAGTGTCGCCTTTATTACCTATGGAGGCTTGCAGATCCTGCTTGATACCTTAAAAGATCTTGAAAACCGCGGTATTAAAGGTGAGGTGTTAACATCAACATATCTGCACTTTACCGATCCTAAAGCGCTTGAAAGACTGGCTTCTTTTAAAAACCTTAAATTAAAGATATTTGTGCCAGGTTCTGATTATGGTTTTCATACCAAAGGATTCCTATTTAAAGGTGATGAAACAAATCCTAGCTGGACTGTACTTGTAGGCTCCTCAAACCTTACAGCATCTGCCTTAAAATGTAATATGGAATGGAATGTTCTCCATTGTGATGATGCTTTAAATTCTAATAGCCAAAAACTTTCATCAGACATCCTAAAAGAGTTTGACAGACTCTGGGAGAGTGAATTTGCCAAAGACTACTCTACTGAGTTTTTAGACTCCTACAGAAAGTATTTAATCAATCATCCGAAAGTCTCCTCTGAGAGTAAAGATCTTTTCTCATTCGATGAGTGCATAAAACCTAATCGTATGCAGCAGGAAGCTATTACCAAGCTTGATAAATTCAGAGCATTAGGTCAGAGAAAAGCACTTGCCATTGCAGCTACAGGTAGTGGTAAAACCTACATGAGTGTTTTTGATGCCATGCAGTTTAAGCCTCTGAAGCTATTATTTATTGTGCACAGAGGAGAGATCCTCTCTAAAGCAAAACAGTCTTTTGATGCCGTTATAAAAGCTGTAGATGAGAACTACAGCTCCGGATTTTTTATTGCTAAAGAAAAGAACATGGATGCAAAATACATTTTTGCATCGCGCGATACTTTAGTTGCTCACTATGAAGAGTTTAAAAATGATGCTTTTGACTACATCATTGTCGATGAGGCTCATCATGCCACAAGCAGCACCTACAAAAAGATCCTCGACTATTTCAAACCTAAGTTTTTACTCGGACTTACCGCTACTCCTGAAAGAGCAGATTCAGGTGATGTCTTCAGCCTCTTTGATAACAATGTGGCCATTGAAATCAGATTAAGAGATGCTCTTGCCTTTGATCTTATCTGTCCATTCCACTACTTTGGTATTACCGATGCTGATGGAATTGATTACTCTATGATCAAAAAGTCTCCTGACGATTCTGGTTATCTTGATGAAGTGGCAAAGCTTCTGATGGTTGGTAATCGAGTGGACTATGTTATCGATAAAATGAAGTTTTACGATCATGACGGTGATGGAAAAACTAAAGCACTAGGCTTCTGTGCAACCATCAAACACGCAAAATATATGGCTGATGAGTTTAATAAAAGACTCTCACCTGACTCTCTTGATTATGCAGTTGCTCTATCAGGTAAAGACAGCTCTGATACAAGAAATGCCTATATAAAAATGCTTGAGGATGATAACTCACCTTTGAGTGTCATCTTTACTGTTGATATCTTTAACGAAGGTGTTGATATTCCATCTGTAAACACCATTCTGATGTTAAGACCTACTGCATCCTCTATTATCTTTGTGCAACAGTTAGGTCGTGGCCTTAGAAAACTTCCTAATAAAGAGTTTGTCACCGTTCTTGATTTTATCGGTAATTATCAGAAGTCATTTCTCATGGCTATCGCCTTGAATGGAAAGAATAACTGCAATAGAGATTCTCTTAAGGTTTCTGTCAAAAATGATTTTGCTGACCTTCCTGGCAGTACGCATATTCATATGGACAGGATCACCAAAAAGCAGATCCTAAAACAGTTAGAGCATGAGAAGTTCTATAGCATAAAGTATCTTAAAGACAGCTACTTCAGCTTTAAAAAGATCAATGGCAATAAAATTCCAATGCTTACCGATTATTTAAAGCAGGATGGTGCTTACGATCCTCTGAACTTTACTAAACCTTCAAACTTCAACACCTACTTTGATTTTGTAAAAACAGTTGAATCAAAAAATGATCCTGCCTTTTTAGCATTTGATGAGCCTACAGGTTACTGTCTTCTAAAGTTTATGCACAAGTATCTGCTTCCTTCAAAAAGACCTTATGAGCTTGTGATTTTAAAATCTCTTTTTGATGCGGATAACTTTACTCTAAAGACAGGTGCAATTGAGAAGATCCTTGAAAAATACATCGATAAGCCATCAGCTGTTACTTTTAATCATGCCGTAAATGTTTTATCTGGTGAGTATTTTGATGCTAATGAAGGAAGTACCTATAAAAATATCAGGATATTAAAAGATCAGGACAACATATCCTTGAGTAAGGATGTTATTGAGTTTTTAACATCTAACAGTCCTTATGTCCCATGGGTTTTAGATGCAGTTGAGTATGGATTAAGACGATATGAGTCTGAATTTGGTACTGTAAATTATGGAACTCCGTTTTTTAAACTCTATTCAAAGTACTCAATGAGAGATACTGCGCCTCTTACAAACTATGAGAAAACTCATTCCTCATTTAGAGGACAGGGGCTTATTACCGCTGTAAAATCCGATTACCTGATGTTTGTTGATTTATATAAAGATGAAGGTATTAAAGAATCCGTAAATTACGATGACAGACTATTGTCTGCAAACGTATTTCAGTGGCAGTCTCCTAATAATACAAGGCAGGATTCTGTAATAGGTCAGAACCTTATTCACAATGTAAAAAACAAGGTTAATCTGCATCTTTTTGTCAGAAAATATCCGAAATCAGACGGCCTTACAGCACCATTTATTTATCTTGGTAGGGTGAACACTATTGAGGATAGCGTAAAAGGTGATAAACCTATTACCATGAACTTTTTACTTGAAAATGAAGTTCCATCTGATCTGTATACCGAGCTTACAACGATTGTTGAAGTGGATGATGACGAGGATTAAATTTTAGAGAATTAAAATTTAAAAGCCGTAATCACTTTTCAGTTAATTACGGCTTTATAGATTATTTAAATTATTCCCACTC
>JAAYPN010000148.1 GCA_012519775.1 Aeromonadales bacterium
AGTGTATTTACATACCACCTAAGGCTTCATAATCAAAAATCATATTTTAAAGAGCAAAACCGGTGCTAGACCGTTAATATTTAACGTTTTTACTCAATTTTTGAAATGCAAAAGTTGAGTTAATTATTATTTTTATAATAAAAATTGCTTCTAAAGATCTATAGAGATAATTACATAATTTTCGATATTTTTTTTTGATAAAATAGCTCTTTTTTCGGCATTTCTAGAGTAAAATGCGCACATAAGTGTGCGTTATTTAATCATATGACTTATATATATACTTGCACAGTTTAACAGACGGTTTTCTAATTTAGAATTATTACATCGCATACAATTTTTTAATACTTGTTTATTACATGGCTCTTTTATAATTGCTATGATTACTCATTTATAGAAATTCATCTTTTCAATTATTTGAATTTACAAAAATTCTTCGGCTACTTGAAGGAATCATTATGTTAGCGTTTGATGTAAAAAAGTATTTAATTCCTAGCGCTCTTTTAGCTGCAGTGACTCTAACTGCTTGTGATAAAGCTCCTCAACAACAATTTGGAGCTTTACCCGTTGACGTTTACGTTGTTAAATCAGAGAACGTTCCTGTCATCTCTCACCTGACTGGAAGAGCAACCCCAACTAGAAAAGCAGAAGTAAGACCTCAGGTATCAGGTATCTTACAGAAGAGACTGTTTAAGGAAGGTTCAATTGTTCAGCAGGGAGAGCAGTTATATCAAATCGATCCTTCTGTTTATGAAGCAAACGTTAAAAGCGCAGAAGCAGCCCTTGCAAGTGCTAAGGCAAATCTTCACACAAACAAGTTAAGAGCTGAACGTTATCGTCATCTGTTGGATCAGAAAGCCGTAAGTAAGCAGGATTACGACGATGCACAGGCAAACTACCTAACTGCTAAAGCTAACGTTGAAGCAGCACAGGCAACTTTAAAGAAGGCTAACATCGATTTAGGTTATACAAAAGTATATGCCCCTATCACCGGTACCATCAACAGATCAAATGTTACCGAAGGCGCTTTAGTTTCTGTAGGACAGCAAACCGCATTAACAACCATTCAGCAGCTTGATCCTATCTATGTTGATTTAGGTGAAACTGCAGAAGAACACATTGCTTTAAGAAAGAATCTTACTGAAGGTAAATTACTAAACGATGGCAAAGCTAGCGTTGAGATTCATTTCACAGATGGTTCTTTATATAACCACAAAGGTGTAATCGAGTTTGCAGAGGTATCTGTAGATGAGACAACCGGTATGGTCAATTTAAGAGCAATTGTTCCAAACCCAGATAATGTAATTTTACCAGGCATCTTCTTACGAGGCGATATCAACCAGGGTATCTTACCTAATGCTACAGTTGTTGTTGCAAATGGCGCTCAAAGAGAACCTAATGGTATTACCTTTGCCTATGTTATTAACGACAAGGGGCTTGTTGAAAGACGTGATATTAAATTAGGTTCTGAATACAAGAATGGCTTTGTAGTAACAAGTGGCCTAAATGTCGGCGATAAAGTTATTGTAAGTAACATCCAAAAAATTAGACCTGGCATGCCTGTAACTGCAATCGATCCAAATGCGGCTTCACAGCAGGCTCCTGCGCAGAAATAATATTTGAGGTTTATTAGATGGCTCGCTTTTTTATTAATCGCCCAATTTTTGCATGGGTGATCGCAATCTGTATTATGCTTGCAGGCTTGTTTGCTGTAAAAACATTGCCTATTTCGCAGTATCCAACAATTGCACCTCCATCAGTATCTATTTCTGCCTCATACCCTGGTGCCGACGCTCAGACCGTTGAGCGTTCAGTAACTCAGATTATTGAGCAGAACATGACCGGTCTTGATGGCTACATGTACATGAATTCAACATCAGATTCATTTGGTAATTCAAGAATCGTTATTACCTTTGAACCAGGTACTAATGCTGATATTGCTCAGGTTCAAGTTCAGAACAAGATGCAGCAGACTCAGTCACAGTTGCCTACTAGTGTTCAGCAAAATGGTGTTGACGTATCTAAGTCAACAGATGCATTCCTTCTTGTTGCTTCATTAGTTGCTACTGATGATCAGCATTCTGGAACCGATATTTCTGATTACCTTGAGAACACTTTAAAAGAGCCTTTAGCTCGTGTTGACGGCGTTGGTTCATTAACAGTTTTTGGCTCTAAGTACGCAATGCGTGTATGGCTTGACCCTAAGAAATTAAGCAACTTTGCAATCTCAGCAGGTGAAGTTCTAAGCGCAATTCAGGCTCAGAACGCTCAGGTAACCTATGGTTCTTTAGGTGGTACTCCTGCTGTTCCAGGACAGATGTATACTTACACCATCACAGGTCAGAAGCGTTTGGAAAATGTAACTGAATTTGAGAACATCCTTCTACGTGTAAATCCTGATGGTACTAAAGTTCATCTTAAAGACGTAGCTAACCTAGAATTAGGGTCTGAATTCTATAATGCTCATGCAACTTACAATGGCAAACCATCATCCGCTATTGCTGTTCGTCTGTCATCTGGTGCAAACGCTCTTGAGACTGCTAAGAACGTAAAGAAGGTTATTAGCGATTTAGAGCCTTTCTTCCCTGAGTGGACAAAGCTTGTTTATGCATACGACACAACAGAGTTTATTCAGGTTTCAATCAACGAAGTATTCCACACTATGATTGAGGCTATTATCCTTGTTGTGCTAATTATGTACCTGTTCTTACAGAACTTCAGAGCAACCTTAATTCCATCTATTACAGTGCCTGTAGTTTTATTAGGTACTTTCGCAATCATGCAGCTCTTCGGTTTCTCAATCAATACACTAACCATGTTCGGTTTGGTGCTTGCTATCGGTCTTCTTGTTGACGATGCGATTGTTGTTGTAGAAAACGTAGAACGTATTCTTCACGAAGAACCAAATTTAACTCCTAAACAGGCTACTATTAAGTCTATGGATGAAATCACAGGAGCTCTAATCGGTATTGCATTAGTGCTATCTGCAGTATTCGTTCCTATGGCATTCTTTGGTGGTTCAACTGGTATTATTTACAGACAGTTCTCTATCACCATCGTTTCAGCAATGGTTCTTTCAGTGGCAGTTGCTATTATTCTTACTCCTGCACTTTGTGCCACAATTCTTTTACCTCCTAACGCAAAACAAGAAAAGACTTGGTTTAGTGTAAATGTTATCGATAGATTCGATAGACTATATTCACCTGTAAGAAAGGTTATCACACTATGGAATAAACTATTCGAGCTTATGTCTACAGACTATCAGCGTAGAGTAAGAGATATCGTAAAGAGAATTGGCAGATACCTACTTTACTATGTAGCAATCTGTGTTGCTTTGGTTTTTGGTTTTACCCGAATTCCTACAGCTTTCTTACCTAGTGAGGACCAGGGTGTGTTAATGGCCATGGTGTCTCTTCCATCTGGTTCTACCATTGAAAAAACTGATGGTGTGTTAAACCAGGTTATGGAGTACTTCCTTGGGGCAGAACATGATAATGTGGAGAGTGTGCTTCTAGTAGCAGGATTCTCCTTTGCAGGACAAGGTCAGAATGCAGGTATGGGCTTTATCAGATTAAAGGACTGGTCTGAAAGAACATCTGCAGCTCAACACGCTGATGCTATTGCTCAAAGAGCTACAATGCCTCTACTTGGCGGTATCCGCGATGGTTTAGCATTTGCTTTCAATGTTCCTGCAATCCCTGAATTAGGTATTGCAAATGGTTTCGATTTCTTCTTGGTTGACCAGAACTCACAAGGTCATGACGCTTTACTTCAGGCTCGTAACACTTTAATTATGGCGGCTTCACAGTCTCCAATATTAACTCAGGTACGTGCTAACGGTATGGATGATACACCTCAGCTTAAGCTAAACATTGACTATGAAAAAGCAATGGCTTTAGGTCTTACTCCATCAAATATTAACTCAACCTTTTCTGCAGCATGGGGATCAGCATATATTGATAACTTCATGGACAGAAACAAGATTAAGAAAGTTTTCGTTCAGGGTAGAGCTGAAGATCGTATGACCGAGAAAGATCTTGAAAAATGGTATGTGAAGAGCAATACCGGTAAGATGGTTCCTTTCTCAGCATTCGTAACAACTGAGTGGACCTATGGTTCACCTCGTCTAGAACGTTTCAACGGTCTGAGCGCTATGGAAATTCAAGGTGCAGCAGCACCTGGAGTTTCATCTGGTCAGGCTATGGATGAAATTCAGAGAATTGCAAATGAAGTATTACCTCAAGGCTACAGCATTTCTTGGTACGGTGTTTCTTACCAGGAAAAACTTGCTGGCGCACAAGGTCCTATGCTTTATATGATTTCACTACTAGTTGTGTTTCTGTCACTAGCAGCATTATATGAGAGTTGGTCAATTCCATTTGCTGTTATGTTAGTGGTTCCACTTGGTATTATCGGTGCAATCATTGCTGCAATCCTCACTCAATACCTGCCTATCAGAGCAGTATTAACTAACGACGTTTACTTCCAGGTTGGTCTGTTAACCACCGTAGGTCTAGCTTCAAAGAACGCTATCTTGATTGTAGAGTTCGCAAAAGAACTATACGATAGAGGAGAGAGATTAACTGATGCAGTTATTAATGCAGCAAGACTTCGTTTCAGACCTATTCTAATGACCTCTATGGCATTCATTCTAGGTGTTGTACCACTTGCTATCAGCTCTGGTGCTGGTGCTGCTGGTCGTAACGAAATCGGTATCTGTGTTATCGGCGGTATGATTACATCTACAGTACTTGCAATCTACTTCGTACCTGTATTCTTCGTGCTCGTAATGAGATATTTCACTAAGTATGTTCCTACAGAAATAAAACAGCAGAAGTCTCAAGAGCGCAATGAAAACTTACAAAAAGAGATTGAATCTGCAAAAGAAAAGATCTAATAAAATAGATTAAGTTAAAGTTAATGAAAGGCATTCATTTTCAATGAATGCCTTTTTAGTTGATTAGATAA
>JAAYPN010000023.1 GCA_012519775.1 Aeromonadales bacterium
CTATCCGCTTCTTTCAGCTACCATGTCACCATGACCACCTTGCGGTTTTGCTAAGTTTTCCCGTTAGCGGGCAACTTCGGGACTCACACCCTATAGATAATGCTCATGCTGAGCACACATTAAAAAGGATCTCAAACGAGATCCTTAGTAACTTTTAGAAATTGACAACTATAGAGATGAATCCAACTCTGATGGTGGCCAGTTTTCTAGGCGCATGCCAAGAGATAGACCTCTTTCAGCAAGAACGTCTTTAATCTCAGTTAATGACTTCTTACCTAAGTTTGGAGTCTTTAATAACTCAACTTCGGTCTTCTGAACTAGATCGCCAATATATTTGATGTTTTCTGTCTTCAAGCAGTTTGATGAACGTACTGTTAGCTCTAAATCTTCAACAGGACAAATTAACTTAGGATCAATCAATGGTCTGAATGAAGAATCCTCAGCTGGTGCTACTGAATTTCTAATATCAACAAAGGAATTTAGCTGATCTGCAAAGATTGTAGCAGCGATTCCTACAGCGTTCTTAGGATCGATAGTACCATTTGTCTCAATGTCTAGAATTAGTTGTTCTTGTTCATTTGCCATAGGAGCAGTATGAACAGCAACATTTAATACTGGGCAGTATGAAGCATCAATTAACAAACGACCGATAAATCTGTCTTCTGAACCATCTACGTATGGACGATTTACTGATGGAACATAGCCGCGACCACGAGTTACATGCAAATGCATAACTAACTCTTTGTCTGGCTCTGTTAAATGACAAATGATTTGTTCAGGATTACGAATTTCTACACCAGCAGGACACTGAATATCACCTGCGGTTACTGAGCCAATACCTTTCTTTCTAATTTGTAGAACAGGCTCATCTCGTAATGACCCCTCAGCAGAAACAGCAACTTCTTTTAAATTTAAAAGTATAAGAAGAATATCTTCTTGAATGCCTTCTACTGCACTGTATTCATGCACTACACCATCAATTTCTACTGCGGTGATGGCATATCCAGGAATAGAGGACAGCATAATACGACGGAGTGCTGTGCCTACGATCTGAGCGTAGTTGCGCTCAAATGGCTCAAGAATTACACGGCTAACATTACGAGATAGCGCGGTAACATCCTTAATATTTGGCTTAATAGAATCAATGATCTGATCCAAGGTTTCACCCTCGTTTTTAGTACAGTTAGTAAGCTAGAAATCTGAATGGGCGCACGTAAATGCGCCCATAGGATTATTCAGCTGCCTTTGAATCCTTTGATTCTTCAGCAACTTCTGGGCGGTCTGTTAACATGATGTAAGCAACTGGTGCTCTATCACATGCACGTAAACCAGCCTTTAAGATACGAGTATAACCGCCGTTACGGTTAGCTGATAACTTACCAATTACGGTAAATAATTTAGCAACGACAGCTTCGTCACGTAGACGAGCAAATGCTAAACGACGGTTTGCAACAGTATCAACCTTAGCTAAAGTGATTAATGGCTCTACGAAGCGACGTAATTCCTTTGCCTTTGGAACAGTAGTCTTGATAACTTCGAAGGTTAGCAAAGCCTTAGCTAAATTGCGGTATAAAGCAGCACGATGTGATGCTGTACGACCTAAATGACGGCCACTTTGACGATGACGCATTTTTAATTCCTTCTAAAACAATTAGTTATTTGATACACGCAGTCCTGGAGGTGGCCAATTTGCCACACGCATTCCTAAAGACAAGTTTCTCTGAGCTAATACATCCTTAATTTCATTTAAGGACTTCTTACCTAGATTTGGGGTCTTTAGTAATTCAACTTCTGTTCTTTGTACCAAATCACCGATGTAAGTGATTGACTCCGCTTTCAAGCAATTTGCTGAACGAACTGTTAATTCAAGATCATCAACTAATTGCATTAGTACAGGATCAGGCATTGGAGGAGCAACAGGAGCAGTTACACGCTCACTGATTTCTTCCTTATCAATGATGTTATCCATGCAATCACAGATTAGGTTAGAAGCATTCATCAGTGCAACCTCAGGAGCGATAGTTCCATCAGTTTCTAAATCAATTACTAATCTATCTAAATCTGTACGCTGCTCAACACGAGCTGATTCTACTTCGTAGACATAGCGACGTACTGGGCAATAATTTGCATCGATTAAAACAACATCATCTGATTCTGCTGGCAAATGCTTCTCAGAAGTTGCCATTACATAACCCTGACCAGAGGATATGCGAAGTTTCATCGACAACGAAGCCTTGGCACCTTTCAAAGTGCAAATACGGGCTTCCGGATCAACAAAAGATAAATTCTCTGGACAAACGATGTCTGAAGCGTGAACTTCACCTTCGCCACGTCTATCAATTGTTAACCAAACAGGCTCTTTTAAAGGCTCTTTTGAAGAAACTACAAGTGATTTTAAATTCATAACCACTTCAAAAAGTGTCTCTTCAAGATCTTCTTTTGAGCTGTTAATATCCTTTACACCCGCCATCTGGAAAGCATCTACTGCAGTTCCAGACAGGGTCTTTAGTAAAATTCCGCTTAAAGCTACACCTAAAGTATAACCGAAACCACGCTCCAATGGCTCAAGCACTAAACGTGCATGACTTGGACTAATTTCAGTATAATTTACTGGCTTTGGCTTTAGCAGTTCAACAAGAGACACTAGAGATACCCCACATTATAAAAGCGGTGCAGGCAATGTTGCCTATATTACTTAGAATACAATTCGACGATGAGTGCTTCTTTAATATCAGAAGGTAACTCAGAACGCTCAGGATTGCTCTTATAAGTACCCTTCATGTGATCGTGATCAACATCGATCCATGTAGGCTTAGTAGCACGCTGACCGGATAAGTCGATTGCTGCCTTAATACGTAATTGCTTCTTTGCCTTTTCGCGAACAGCGATTACATCTGAAGGCTGAACTTGGTAAGAAGGAATATTTACGATCTGATCATTTACAGTGATAGCCTTGTGGCTTACCAACTGACGAGCTTCCATACGGGTTGAACCAAAACCCATGCGGTAAACTACGTTATCTAGACGAGCCTCTAGAAGCTGTAAAAGGTTCTCACCAGTATTACCAGGCATTCTTGAAGCCTTCTTGTAATAGTTACGGAACTGACGCTCTAGAACGCCATAAATACGGCGAACCTTCTGCTTCTCACGTAACTGCATGCCGTAATCTGATAGGCGTGCTTTGTTAGCGCCATGCTGACCAGGTGCTGTGTCTAGTTTGCACTTAGCTTCAATTGCTTTAATGCCTGACTTTAAGAATAAGTCAACACCCTCACGGCGGCTTAATTTCAGGGCTGGTCCTGTATATTTTGCCATTTATCTTTCTCCAGAAATTGAACTCGTTAGGTTATACGCGACGCTTTTTAGGTGGGCGACAACCGTTATGAGGGATAGGGGTAACATCAGTAATGTTGGTGATCTTGTAACCCTGAGCATTTAATGCACGGATTGAAGACTCACGGCCAGGACCTGGACCCTTAACCAAAACTTCAAGATTCTTAACACCGAATTCTTTAGCTGCTTCACCAGCACGCTCAGCAGCAACCTGTGCAGCATAAGGTGTTGATTTACGTGAGCCACGGAAACCTGAACCACCAGCAGTAGCCCAAGAAAGTACATTTCCCTGACGATCTGAAATGGTTACGATGGTGTTATTGAAAGATGCATGAATGTGTGCTACGCCATCAGCTACTTGCTTCTTAGAGCGTTTGCCAGAACGAGCACGTGTTGCAGCTGGTTGCTGCTCGTTTTTGATTTCTTCTGCCATCTAAGCTCTCCTACTTCTTAACGCTCTTGCGTGGACCCTTGCGAGTACGTGCATTAGTCTTAGTACGCTGACCACGTACTGTAAGGCCTTTGCGGTGACGCTTACCACGGTAAGTACCAAGGTCGATTAGGCGCTTGATGTTCATTGAAATTTCACGGCGAAGGTCACCTTCAACGGTGAACTTTGCTACTTCGGCACGGATTTTGTCTACTACAGATTCATCTAAATCTTTTAGTTTAGCAGACTCTTCAACACCAGCGTTAGCAAGGATCTCGCTTGCGCGGGTTGGGCCGATGCCATAGATTGACTGTAATGCAATCATAGCGATCTTTTGATCAGGCACATTAATGCCAGCTATACGGGCCACTATTGATCTCCTAAATTATAGGTCGGTTTAAAACATATGGCTGTCGCAAAGCCCGTTAGGATACGCGACAACCGCTCATAGTGCACTTTGGCATGTCAGAAAAGCACCAAGATTTCTCCTAGTGCTTTTAGGCTGTATAATTATACAGATAAAATTTTAATTATGCAATACAAATCGCATAATTAAGCATTAACCCTGACGTTGCTTATGCTTTGGATTCTCACAGATAATGCGAACTACACCGTGACGACGAACTACTTTGCAGTTGCGGCACATTTTTTTAACTGAAGCACCAACTTTCATTTCTTTTCTCCAATTAACTGAAAATTAACGACCGTAATTTCTTAAGTTTGCCTTACGCATGATATCACCGTACTGCTGATTCATCATGTGGCTTTGTAATTGTGATACAAAGTCCATGCAAACAACTACGATAATAAGTAATGAAGTACCACCGAAATAGAACTGAACATTAAACCAGTTCATTAACAATTGTGGAACTAAACATACCAATACCATGTATAAAGAACCGCTCAAGGTTAAGCGAGCCATTACCTTATCAATGAATCTTGCTGTTTGCTCTCCTGGACGAATACCAGGAATGAATGCACCTCCCTTCTTCAAATTATCTGCTATCTCGCGTGGATTAAATACCAATGCGGTATAGAAGAATGTAAAGAAGATGATTGCAGCTGCATACAATAACTCATATAAAGGCTGTCCAGGTTGTAAGAACATTGAAATACTACCTAAGACATTTGAAACAGCGTTATCGCCTTGGCCGAACCAAGAAACAACTGTACCAGGGAACAGAATAATTGACGATGCAAAAATTGCTGGAATAACACCTGATAGGTTGATCTTTAATGGTAAATTAGAGCGTGGCTGAGAGTAAATTCGATTACCCATTTGGCGTTTAGCGTATTCGATTACAATTCTACGCTGTCCGCGCTCAACGAAAACCACAAAAAAGGTCACTAGGACCACTACTACACCAATTAGTAGTAATGCAATTGTTGATAAATCACCTTGACGTGACTGTTCAAAGGTTCTTGCTAAAGCTGATGGTAAACCAGCTACAATACCTGCGAAAATGATAAGTGAAATACCATTTCCGATGCCACGCTCAGTAATTTGCTCACCAAGCCACATTAACAACATGGTACCGGTTACCAAACAGATGGTTGTTACAAAGTAAAAACCCATACCAGCATTATCAACTAATCCTGGCATCATCTTTGGAATACCTGTGGCCATACCAAATGCCTGTAATGCTGCTAAGAACACTGTTGCTACTCTGGTGTACTGAGTAATCTTACGACGACCAGACTCACCATCTTTACGTAGCTCAGCTAAATTCTTATTTAGCACTGCTAGCAACTGGATAATAATAGATGCAGAGATGTATGGCATGATACCTAATGCTAATACTGATGCACGTGCTAACGCACCACCAGAAAACATATTGAACATGCCAACAATGGTTCCGCTTTGCGAATCGAAAACGCGCTGAAGGACGTCAGCGTTCACACCTGGAACTGGAATATATGATCCAAGTCTGAACATGATTAAGGCGATAACAACAAAGAAAAGTCTCTGACGAATTTCGCCTGAGCCTTTAGATTGCTGTGCTGCCATTTCACGACTTCTATCAAATAGCGATTTTCTAGCCATGCAAAACCTCATTAAGGGGGCGTTTGCCCCCTAAAAATTTAATTAAGCTTTAGCAGCTTTCTTAGCTGCCTTCTGCTCTGCAGTCTTCTTTGCAGGCTTTTGCTTACCTGCAGCAGCTAGAGCATCTAAACGAGCTTGCTGTTTAGCAGCAGACTTCTTGTTAGACTTCTCTAAGCGCTGAGCTGCATCAATTGAATACTGAGCAACTTCAACGGTACCACCAACAGCCTCGATAGCTGCCTTAGCACCCTTGGTAACACCTACACCCTTTAGAGTGATCTTCTTGGTGAAGTTAGGTACGTGTGATAAAACTACCTTAACATACTTAACTTTCTTGTTGATTAGGCGAGCATTTAATAATGCTTCCATATCAACTACATCACCTTCAATGCGGTTTAAGTCGTTTAGGGTTACTTCTGCAGTAACATCAGCCTTTGGAGACCAGAAACCAAACTTTGGTAAACGGATCTTCATTGGCATCTGACCGCCTTCGAAACCAGGACGCTTGTGAGCACTCTTACGTGCGCCAGCACCCTTAACACCACGACCACAGGTCTTGCCTAAGCCGGAACCAATACCGCGACCTACGCGAACAGCTGCTTTACGTGAACCTTCTGCAGGCTTTAAAGTATCTAGACGCATGTTTTACTCCTCAACCTTAAGCAAGTAGCTAACCTTATTGATCATACCGCGAACTGAAGGAGTATCCTCTAGCTCAACAGTGTGACGGATACGGCGTAAGCCTAGACCTTTTACGGTCGCGATATGCTTTGACTGACGACCAATAGTGCTCTTAATTAGAGTAACTTTAACGGTTTTCTTATCTGCCATTTTTCTTACTCCATGATTTCCTTCACTGTTAGACCGCGTTTTGCAGCAACAGCTTCAGGTGTACGCATTGATGCTAAAGCAGCAACGGTAGCACGTACAACGTTGATTGGGTTTGTAGAACCGTAAGCCTTAGCTAAAACGTTACGAACGCCAGCAACTTCAAGTACTGCACGCATAGCACCACCAGCAATAATACCAGTACCTTCTGATGCAGGCTGCATGTAAACCATAGAACCTGAATGCTCACCCTTTACAGCGTGGAAAAGAGTACCGTTATTTAGAACGATGTTGTTATTAACGTTACGACGAGCTTGTTCAATTGCCTTTTGAATAGCAGCTGGAACTTCGCCTGCCTTACCGTAACCAAAACCTACACGGCCGTTACCATCACCAACTACAGTTAGAGCGGTGAAAGAGAAAATACGACCACCTTTTACAACTTTAGCTACACGATTAACTGCAACTAATTTTTCTTGCAATTCGCCAGCTTGAGCTTCGTTTTTGTGTTGCATTTCACACTCCTACTAGAACTTAAGGCCGGCTTCACGAGCTGCATCAGCTAAAGCTGATACACGGCCGTGATACTGATAGCCTGATCTGTCAAAAGCTACGGTTTCAACCTTAGCTGCTAAAGCACGCTCAGCAACTGCCTTGCCAACTACCTTAGCTGCCTCAACATTACCGGTGTACTTAAGACCATTAACTAGGTCTTTCTCTAAAGTGCTAGCTGAAGCTAAAACACGGTTATCATTGCTGATAATCTGAGCGTAGATGTGACGTGGGGTACGTGTAACTACTAAACGAGTAACACCTAACTCATGCATCTTTGCGCGAGACTTAGTAGCGCGGCGAATGCGTGCTTCTTTCTTATCGAACATGTTATGCCACCCTATTATTTCTTCTTAGCTTCTTTAATATGAATGATTTCGTCTGCATAGCGAACGCCTTTGCCCATGTATGGCTCTGGTGGACTGAATGCACGAACTTTAGCTGCAACCTGGCCTAATAAAGCTTTATCAAAGCTCTTTAGAACGATGTCAGTCTGAGATGGAGTCTCAGCGGTAACACCTGCAGGTAACTCGAAATCGATTGGGTGTGTGAAACCTAAAACTAAGTTTAGAACATTACCCTTAACAGCTGCACGATAACCAACACCAACTAACTTAAGAGCCTTCTCGAAGCCCTTATCTAAACCAATAACCATATTGTTTAGAAGTGCACGAGCGGTACCTGACTGCATGTTAGATGCCTGTGACTCTTCTTTCTGAGAAACACTTAGCTGGCCGTTTTCAAACTTAACAGCTACTAATGGATGTACATTTAAGGTCATCTCGCCTTTCTGAGACTTGATGGTTACCTTTTGACCGTCGAGAGTAACTTCGACGCCCTGAGGAACTACTACATGTTCCTTAGCAATACGTGACATGTTGCCTCCCTAATTATGCGACGTAGCAAATAACTTCGCCGCCCAAGCCGTCTTTACGAGCAGCACGATCGGTCATTAAGCCTTTAGATGTAGAGATAACAGCGATACCTAAGCCGTTCATAATACGTGGTAGCTGGTTGCTTCTCTTGTAAATACGAAGACCAGGACGTGATACACGCTGGATTAGCTCGATAACTGGAGCGCCTTCGTAATACTTAAGTCCAATTTCTAGAACTTTCTTAACGTCGCCGTTCTCAGATATTGAGGTAATGTAACCTTCTTTTAGTAATAAGTTTGCAATTGCAACCTTTAACTTTGATGAAGGCATTGAAACAGCAACTTTGCCAGATGCCTGGCCGTTACGAATGCGGGTTAATAAATCCGCAATAGGATCTTGCATCATTTGTATCTCTCCTCTTACCAGCTAGCCTTGTGAAGACCAGGGATTTCGCCGCGCATCATGTGCTCACGTAGCTTAATACGGCATAAACCGAACTTACGTAAGTAACCATGTGGACGACCTGTCTCACTGCAGCGATTGCGCTGACGTGAAGGGCTTGAATCGCGTGGTAATGCAGCTAATGTCTGCACTGCAGCGAAACGCTCTTCATCAGAAGCAGATACGCTTGAAATAATTTTTTTGAGATCTGCACGCTTTGCACGATATTGCTCTGCTAAACGCTTTCTTTTTAGATCTCTATTAACCATTGAAGTCTTAGCCATTTAGTTCGTCCTCGAATTACTTGTTTGCCTGAGTACGGAATGGGAAGTTGAATGACTCTAGAAGAGCTTTACCCTCTTCATCAGTCTTTGCAGTTGTTGTAATGGTGATATCTAAACCACGAACTGCGTCAACCTTATCGAAATCGATCTCAGGGAAGATGATTTGCTCACGTACACCCATTGAGTAATTTCCTCTGCCATCAAATGACTTAGCTGATAAGCCACGGAAATCACGGATACGTGGAAAAGCAATCACAATTAAACGCTCGAGGAACTCCCACATACGCTCACCGCGTAGTGTAACCTTACAGCCGATTGGATAGCCCTCACGAATATGGAAGCCCGCTACAGATTTACGAACTTTGGTGATTAGAGGCTTCTGACCAGCAATAGCGGTCATGTCGCGTGCAGCATTCTCTAAAACTTTCTTGTCTGCAACTGCTTCACCAACACCCATATTCAGGGTGATCTTCTCAATCCGAGGGACTTGCATGATTGTCTTGTAACCAAATTTTTCAGTTAAGGCTTTGATTACTTCCTGCTTGTATAGATCATGCAGTTTCGCCATCGTTATTCTCCTTTATTTAACACTTACTTGGCAGATGAAGGAATGGTCTTATCGTTAGACTTGAAGAAACGAACCTTTTTACCGTCTTCGATTCTAAAGCCTACGCGATCAGCCTTCTTTGTTTCAGGATTGTAAATTGCAACATTAGAAACATCGATTGGTGCTACTAAGTCTACAATACCGCCCTGCTGGCCAAGATTTGGGTTAGGTTTCTGGTGTTTTTTCTTGACATTAATGCCCTCAACTAACACCTTGTGCTCACTTGTTAAAACTTGGGTAACTTTACCTGTCTTACCCTTGTCTTTACCTGTGATAACGATTACTTCGTCATTGGTGCGAATTTTCGCTGCCATTTTATACTCCCGCTAAAATTAGAGTACTTCTGGAGCCAATGATACGATCTTCATGAATTGCTCTGAACGAAGTTCACGAGTAACTGGTCCGAAGATACGGGTACCGATAGGCTCATGCTGTGCAGTTAATAAAACTGCTGCGTTTGTGTCAAAGCGAATTACTGAGCCGTCAGGTCTGCGAACACCTTTTTTGGTGCGAACAACAACTGCGTCTAGTACGTCGCCCTTCTTAACTTTGCCGCGTGGAATTGCGTCTTTTACAGACACCTTAATAATGTCGCCAATGCCAGCGTAACGGCGGTGCGAACCACCTAAAACCTTAATACACTGTACTGCACGTGCGCCAGAATTGTCGGCTATGTCAAGCATGCTTTGCATCTGGATCATTTTTAAATGCTCCGGTTAATAAAAAAACAACCTATCTAAGCAATTTAGAAAGGCGCTAAAATATAACATAAAAATACTAGGACCGCAAGCATAAAGACTCACGGTCCTATAAGATTTTTATGAGTTAGGCTTTTACAGCCTTTTCGATCACGCTAACTAATTTCCAAGAAATAGTCTTAGAAACTGGTTTGCATTCACAAATCTCAACAAAATCACCAACGTTAGCTAGGTTCTCAACATCTGATACGTGGAACTTAGTAGTACGAGTAATAATCTTACCGTATACAGGGTGAGCAATACGGCGCTCTACTGCAACTACACAAGCCTTCTGCATCTTGTCGCTAACTACGCGACCGCGTAAAGAACGAGCTACTTTTGCATTTAGATCTGACATTTAACTCTTCCTCTACTTAGCACTCTCAGAGTTTAATTTCTCTGAAAGGATTGTATTGATACGAGCGATATCGCGGCGTACCTTACGAACGTTATCGGTTTGCTGTAAGTTACCAGTCTTTAACTGGAAACGTAAGTTGAACTGATCACGCTGTAGATTTGCTAGTTCAGTCTTTAAGTCTTCAACTGACTTATTACGTAAATCGTTTGCTTGCATTAGATCACCTGCTTACGAACGAAGGTAGTTGTTACAGATAGTTTTGCTGATGCTAAGCGGAGAGCTTCACGAGCAATTTCTTCAGTAATACCACCAATCTCGAAAAGTACACGACCTGGTTTAATTGGAGCTACCCAATACTCAACGGTACCTTTACCTTTACCCATACGAACACCAAGAGCTTTCTTAGTGATAGGCTTATCTGGGAACACACGGATCCAAACTTTACCTTCACGCTTCATCTCACGAGTGAACGCACGACGTGCAGCTTCAATCTCACGAGCAGTAATCTGACCACGAGATGTAGCTTTAAGACCAAACTCACCAAAAGAGACAACTGAGCCTGCGTATGCTAAGCCTTCGTTGCGGCCTTTCTGAGTCTTACGATATTTTGTACGTTTAGGTTGTAACACTTATACTTCCTCCGTTACTCAGCAGCTTTTGAAGCTGGAGCTTCTTCAGTCTTCTTAGCACGACGGCCACGACCAGGACGAGCCTGATTGTCATCACCACGGCGGCCTCGACGACCTGCTGGAGCAGCTGAATTGTTACGGTCCTCGGTCTCTTCCTGAGTTAGTGGTAAACCACCTAATACTTCACCCTTGAAGATCCATACCTTAACACCGATTATACCATAGGTTGTAACTGCTTCTGATAAAGCATAGTCAATATCAGCACGTAGAGTGTGTAGTGGAACACGACCCTCACGTAACCACTCTGAACGAGCGATTTCAGCGCCGCCTAGACGACCTGATACTTCAACCTTAATACCCTTTGCACCTGCGCGCATAGCGTTCTGAATTGCTTTCTTTATAGCGCGACGGAACATTACACGACGCTCTAACTGTGAAGCAATTGAATCTGCAACTAACTTAGCATCTAAGTCTGGCTTGCGGATTTCGCTGATATTAACCTGAGCTGGTACGCCTGCGATCTTAGTGATCTCTTTACGTAGAACTTCTAGGTCTGCGCCCTTCTTACCAATAACAATTGCAGGACGAGCTGTGCAGATGGTTACGCGAATGCTCTTTGCAGGGCGATCGATAACAATCTTTGATACTGAAGCCTTATCTAATTTCTTAGTTAAGAACTTACGAACAGCAGCATCACTCTTAATGTTAGCAGGGAAATTTGCAGTAGATGCATACCAAACTGATGAATAAGCTCTAGTAATACCTAGTCTGATTCCGTTTGGATTAATTTTCTGACCCATAAATTACTCCCTAACGCTATCTGCAACAACAACGGTGATGTGAGAAGTACGCTTAACGATGCGATCTGCACGGCCTTTAGCACGTGGCATGATACGCTTTAGTGAAGGCCCCTCATCAACCATAATCTTAGATACAACTAAATCGTCGATATCTAAAGACTGATTGTGCTCTGCATTAGAAATTGCAGAGAGCAAAACCTTACGGATTAATGCAGCAGCCTTACGTGGGCTGAACTGTAATAAATCCAATGCTTTCTGAACAGGTAAACCGCGTACTTGATCTGCGACCAAGCGAGTTTTCTGAGCAGAAGAACGAGCATAACGGTGTATAGCTTTAACTTCCATTACATTAAACTCCAATTAGGCCTTAGCATCAGCTACGGTGTGACCCTTAAAGGTACGAGTAGGTGCAAACTCACCTAACTTGTGACCAACCATTTCGTCTAAAACGAATACAGGTACGTGTTGACGACCGTTATGAACAGCGATGGTCATTCCAATCATCTGTGGAATGATAACTGAACGGCGTGACCAGGTCTTGATAGGCTTTTTATCGCCATTTTGCTGGACCTGCAGTACCTTCTTTAGTAAGGACGCATCAATGAATGGGCCTTTCTTTAAAGAACGTGGCATGTTATATCCTCGCTTATCTATTAACGGTGATGAACAATGTACTTATCAGTACGCTTGTTCTTACGGGTCTTGTAACCCTTACATGGAGTACCCCATGGAGAACGTGGCTGAATGCCCTTATTACGGCCCTCACCACCACCATGTGGGTGATCGATAGGGTTCATTGACATACCACGAACTGTAGGACGAACACCACGCCAACGCTTAGCACCAGCTTTACCTAACTGAGCTAGCATGTGCTCACCATTGCCAATTTCGCCAATAGTTGCACGGCCGTCTGCTAGAACCTTACGCATTTCGCCTGAACGCATACGTAGAGTTACATAAGCACCTTCACGTGCTACTAATTCGCAGTAGCAACCTGCTGAACGTGCAAATACAGCGCCAGCACCAGGATTTAGCTCAACAGCGTGAACTGTTGTACCTAGTGGAATGTTGTGCATAGGTAGAGCGTTACCAACCTTGATTGGTGCATTTGAACCTGAAACAACAACATCACCTACCTTTAAGCCCTTAGGAGCTAAAATGTAGCTACGTGAACCATCAGTGTAGCAAATTAGAGCGATGTGAGCTGAACGGTTAGGATCATACTCTAGGCGCTCTACACGTGCCTCGATACCATCTTTCTGACGCTTGAAGTCAACTAGACGATACTTCTGCTTGTGACCACCACCAATGTGACGTGTTGAAATGTGACCATAGTTATCACGGCCACCAGTCTTGCGCTTCTCTACAGTTAGAGAGCGAACTGAATCACCTTTCCATAAGCCAGGAGTCTTAATCTGAACAACATGACGACGGGCTGGTGAAGTTGGCTTTGCCTTAATGATTGCCATTATTTGCTCTCCTTGTTTACCTGAGCAGCTTCTTCAACGTCTAGTTGAGTGCCTTCAGGAAGAGTAACATAAGCCTTTTTCCAGTCTGAACGCTTACCGAATCCACGTGCAGTACGACGTACTTTACCTTGGAAGTTTAGGGTGCGAACAGCTTCTACCTTCACATTAAAAAGAGTCTCTACAGCTGCTTTGATCTCTTCTTTAGTAGCGTCCTTTAATACTTTGAAAACTAAAGTATTCTTTTCTTGGGCTACAGTGCTCTTCTCAGAGATAACTGGAGCAACCAAAATATCAAATAAACGTGCCTGTGACATTATTTAAGCTGCTCCTCTAACTTCTTAACAGCAGCAGCAGTCATTAACACTTTCTCAAAGCGTACTAGGTTTACTGGGTTGAACTCAGCTGAACCTGGCTGACAAACTTCTACTCTGTATAGATTGCGAGATGCTAACAATAAATTTTCATCGTAAGCATCAGTAACGATTAGAACCTGCTTTAAACCTAAATCCTTTAGCTTTGAAACTAATGACTTAGTCTTGTGATCTTCAACTTTGAAGTCTTCAACTACAACTAAACGGTCCTGACGAACTAACTCAGATAAAATGCTGCTGATTGCAACACGGTACATCTTACGATTTACTTTCTGAGTCCAATCTTGTGGCTTTGCAGCGAATGTGGTACCACCAGCACGCCATAATGGTGAGCGTGTAGAACCAGCACGTGCGCGACCAGTGCCCTTCTGACGGAAAGGCTTCTTACCGCCACCTGATACCTCAGAACGGGTCTTCTGAGCTTTAGTACCGGCGCGTGCAGTGCTTAGGTAAGAAACAACTACCTGATGCACTAATGGCTCGTTAAACTCGCGGCCAAAGTGGTTCTCTGACACTTCTAGCTGCTTGTCTGCGCCAACTAACTTTAATTCCATGATCCTATTACCTCGGGTTAAGCTTTAAGACTTGGCCTTACAATTACATCCCCGTTATTAGCACCTGGAACAGCGCCCTTTACGAGTAGTAAGTTACGTTCTGCGTCAATGCGAACTAAGTCTAGGCACAATACTGTAACCTTCTCAGAACCCATGTGACCAACCATCTTCTTGCCCTTGAATACTCTACCTGGGGTCTGGTTTTGACCAGTAGAACCAGGAACACGATGTGAACGTGAGTTACCGTGGGTATAATCTTGATGTAAGAAGTTGTAACGCTTAATAGTACCTGCTGTACCCTTACCTTTTGACTGGCCAGTTACATCTACTTTCTTAACATCTTGGAATGCATCCACTTTGATCTCATCACCAACTTTATATGAAGCTAGTTCTGAATCATCTAAACGGAACTCCCATAAGCCACGGCCTGCTTGAACGCCGGACTTAGCGAAATGACCAATTTCTGCTTTGGTCATACGACTTGCTTTGCGATCACCAGTTGTAACCTGAATAGCGGTATAACCGTCAGTTTCTAGGTTCTTGATCTGGGTTACGCGGTTTGCTTCTACCTGGATAACTGTTACTGGAACAGATTTGCCGTTCTCGTTGAAAACACGGGTCATTCCAAGTTTGCGGCCGATTAAACCGATTGACATTGTACTATTCCCCTATTAGCGAAGGCTGATCTGAACATCCACACCAGCTGCAAGATCTAAACGCATTAAAGCATCAACGGTCTTCTCAGTTGGCTCCACGATGTCTACTAAACGCTTGTGAGTACGGATTTCGTACTGGTCACGTGCATCTTTGTTAACATGTGGGGAAATAAGGATTGTGTAACGCTCCTTGCGTGTAGGGAGCGGGATCGGACCACGAACTTGTGCGCCGGTGCGCTTTGCGGTCTCAACGATTTCAGCGGTTGAATGATCAATCAATCTGTGATCGTATGCCTTAAGACGGATCCTAATTCTTTGATTCTGCATTGCAGACTCCATTTTTTAAAAAGAACATGCAGACACCTGCCTTCTTATTCCTTTAATTAAAATTAAATTTCAAAGAGGAAGTGCTACTATTACCAATTTCTCCCAAGATTAGGGAGAGTTTCATCAGCCGCATCATAATGAAGTAGGGCTGGTCCTGTACATACACACTCAAGGTGTATTACAAAGGTGGTATTATTTTACTGATTTAATTAATTATTGCAACAATTATTTTACAATTTTCTTTTCAGTAATCTCATATATATGCTTTTTTCCGTACATAGTGAGTACGCTTTTTTCATCAAGTGCATATTTATCTGATGAAATATCAAACTGTTGCATTGTATCTGGTATGCCTGTTACGCCCATTAAAGATGTTACAAGGTTGAATACAAGGTCATTAGATATATATTTTTCCCTGTTCTCTGAAAGTCCTGTAAACACGTCAGGCATCATTTCCACATATCTTTGAGATAAATAGGTTACAAGTGGAACCCTCAGCATCTGGCCGTTAACATTAACTGGATCATGACCACCTACAATGTAAGGATCTTCGCCATGATCTGAGAAATAGACAAGACCATCAAAATTCTTATATGTTCTTGCTTTCTTATAGATTTCATTGATGATGTAATCTGTGTATAGCAAGGTATTATCATAATTATCAATTGTCTTATCACCACTATCAAATACAAAGAAGTCTGATGGCAATCTTCTATCGTATTTCTGATGACTACCCATCAGATGAATAACAACAAATGAATTTTCATCTTCATTTAGTTTTGGAAATTCTTCTACTAACTGACTATCGAAGAACAAACCTTCCATCTTTGAAGACTGATTTGTCCAAATCTCCTTATCAGCTGAAGATGCAATCACTGTAATAGGAGTTTCATACATTCCAAACTTTCTTTGATTAGATAACCAGTAAGTTTTGTAACCTACAGCTTTGGCAATCTCAATTAAAGAATAACCTGAGATCGTATCAATGTTATTGTACTGGTTTGCAGATGTTAAAGCGTATGATAGGGATTGAACTGTCTGTGGCCAGGAGGAATAAACATTCTTAAATAAAAGGATATTTTTATCATTTAAGCTTTCACATAAATATGGTGTTGTTTTTCTATCAAAACCATATGCTTCCATTCTGTCTCTAGTCTCTGACTCACCTATTACCAATACAAACAGATGTTTGCTCTTCTTCATAGTATCATCTGTAGACAATGACTTTAATTGAGCTAATTTAGCGATACGCTGAGCTTTTTGAAGCTTGTAATCTTCAAAACTGTTTAGCTGCCTTGAGGTTACTTTTACAACTGCAAATGGAAGGTAATCCATTCTTGGTAAAGCTAAAAAAACAGACGCAAGAAGTATCAGAAAATAAGATAATGAAAAGAGTTTCTTCTCTGACTTTGCTTTACCTACATTCTTAAAAGCCCATAGGTTTACAAAGTAAATTACAAGTATGCAGATAAATGCCAAAAGCCATCTGTAGTTACAGTTTGATATAAAAAACTCTTTTGATTCCTGAGGATTGGTCTGAGCAAGTGCAATGATAATATCTGATGATATCAAAGAGCCCGTTGCAACCAGATAAGAAACGAGCATTACAGGCAATAAAATTGCCAAAAACAAAAATATACCAAAGATGATTTTAGCAATAAAACTTAATCTAGCATTTGTAAAGGATAAACAGAAATATCTTACATAGGCAGTTAAGCTAAAGGCAATTAAAGAAAAAGATACACCTTTTATAAAATCAAAATAACTGGTATTAAGATTCAGCCCTAAAGAAATTATATAAACAGATAAATAGGTAAGTTCAAAAATGACAAAAGGCTTTATTAAAGAGCGTTTTACACTTGTTAAAAATAATAAAGCCACTACAGAGACTATAGCGAGGGTTACATATAAAGTAAAGGTAATTTTGCTACTTAATGAAAAGTCATATACATAATATAAAAGACCAAAAACTAATGCCGGCAAGGATAGGCTACATAGGAATCTAATTACGTTTTTGAATTTAACTTTTTCTAACATTGTAACTTCTTTAGTTGCGTAAAATTTTATATATAATACGCTAACTTTATATATAGTCAGGTGAAAAATGGAATTTGATTTTTTACTTCCAGAAGACTTCGGTAAGAAATGCCCTCTAGAAGAATTAGTACTGCCAGAGAGTGCTAATGGCTTGGTCGTTCACTGTTGCTGCGCTCCATGCTCTACCAGTATGGTTGAGGCGATTATTACTCATGACATTAAGCCGGTTATGTTCTTCTACAATCCGAATATCTTCCCAAAAGAAGAGTACGAAAAACGACGTGATGAGTGGGTCCACTTATGCAAACTGCTCAAACTAGAATACCATATTGGCGATTACGATTATCAGAAATATCTAGATTCAATTCGTGGTCTTGAAAAAGAACCTGAGCGTGGCAACCGATGCCTAAAGTGCTTTACTCACAGACTAACCGCTGCCGCTCTGTTCTCAAAAGAAATTGGAATTAATACCTTCACCACGACACTGTGCACTTCAAGATGGAAGAGTAAAAAGCAGGTTGATGAAGCCGGCTTTTCCGCACAAAATGCAGTTGAAGGAATAAACTACTGGGATCAGGATTGGAGAAAACAGGGGCTAGTTACAAGGCGTTATGAAATTGTCAAAGAAATTTCATTTTATAACCAACAGTATTGTGGTTGCGAATTTAGTCAGGATAAGAGCCGCTACCAGAAATAGTAGCGACTGCTGATTTTAGAAATTAAGCACCATACTGCTTGCGATATTCAAGCATTGCTGGAATAAACTCTTTTAATTTGTCATCATTTTCGATGTACTTTAATAAGTCATCAAATGAAACAATTGAGATAATCTTAATACCGATTTGCTCCTCAGCCTCAGCAATTGCGCTCTTCTCTCCTCTGCCTTTTTCCATTCTGTTTAATGCAATTAAAGCAGCCTTGAAGTTTGCGCCGTTCTGCTTAATAATTTCCTCTGACTCTCGAATTGCAGTACCTGCTGTAATTACGTCGTCTACTAAAAGAATGTCGCCCTGTAGAGGTGCACCTACTAAGTTACCACCTTCACCATGATCTTTCTTTTCTTTTCTGTTAAAGCACCAAGGTACATTCTTTTTGTGAATAGTTGATAAAGCCATAGCTGTTGCACAAGCTAATGGAATTCCCTTGTATGCAGGTCCAAATAAAACATCAAATTTAATGTTTGCATCAACTAAAGCATGTGCATAGCATGCGCCTAAAGTTGCCAGATCCTCGCCGGTGTTAAAACCACCTGCATTGAAGAAATATGGGCTGGTACGGCCTGACTTTAGAACGAAACTACCAAACTTCAGTACACCTTTACTTAAAGCTAACTCAATAAATTTACGTTGATACTCTTGCATTTTTGAACCTCAATTATTTTTTTTGAAATTCTACCTTATTTAGGACTAATTATCTAAAAAAAAGTCTAAATCAAATTTAGTTGATATACTAACTAGACAATTGCAATGGAGATAAAGATGACTGTAATTAAAAGCATGACAGGTTCTGCCAACACTGTTCTGAACACAGAAGTTGCAACAATCACCATAGACTTAAACTCAGTAAACGGCAGATTTTTAGAAATAAATTTCAAACTCCCTGATACATTAAAGCACTTAGAACAGAAACTTCGTGCCATCGGTCAGGAAAAACTAGCCCGCGGTAAAGTCGACTGCTACATCAATATTTCCTTAAATTCATCTTCTTTACTGAACATTGATAATGAAGCACTAGTAAGTCTTGCTGCATCTATCAACACAATTCAGGAGAATATTCCTCATGCAAATGTAAATGCTTTGGAGATATTAAATTTCCCTGGCATTATCAAACAGTCTTCTAACATCCAGGAAATAATTGATAGAGAACTGTTAAATAATTTTGGAAAAGCTTTAGATAAGCTCTCAGAAGCAAGAGAATCTGAAGGTCAAAAGTTAAAAGAAGCACTAACTGTGCGTCTTAACTTAATTTCAAAACAGGCTGATATCATCGAGCAGCAGTTAAAAGATCTTGTTCTAAATGAAAGAAACAGGATCTTAAATAAAATTGCTGAAATGAAAGTTGAAGTCGATCCTGCAAGAATCGATCAGGAAGTTGCTATCGCAGCTCAAAAAGCCGATGTTGAAGAAGAATATGATCGCCTCCGCTCTCATATCAGAGAAGTTACAAAGATTTTAGATAAAGGCGGTGTCTGCGGTAAGAGATTAGATTTCATGATGCAGGAGTTTAACCGTGAATCAAACACCCTTGCATCAAAAGCCTCAAATCTTGAAATTACTCAGATTGCCGTAGAACTTAAAGTTCTCATAGAACAAATGAGAGAACAGATTCAAAACATCGAATAGTTTTTTTACCCGTCCAAGAATGTCTTAAAAGCCCTGTTATTTGCTTGAAAATACAGGGCTTTTTTATTTTCCCCGTCCAAATCGGTTTGCAGATGTCCGTTACCAGTTGCTGTTTAAGTGGTGGGCAAAATGGTGGGCAAGACCTGTTTTTTTGACTCAATAAGCAAAAAGTCAAGGTATCTGGTGAGCAGATTTTTGCATCTATCTCACCACCGCCTTATGCCATCCCCACTTATCGTGCTGCTTGCAGATTGTTCAATCACTCAACTATCGAACCAATCGATAAACAAACAGTGGTGGGCAATGGTGAGCAAATTTTAACGATTTTTTAGGAATATAGAGTAACAAACGATGGCAAAACTAACCGCAACTCAGGTGCAATCTTATGCTCGCACCGCAGCAGCAAACAAAAAATACAGTGATGGTAATGGCCTATATTTTTGCGTAAGAAAATCTGGCATGCCGTATTGGATGCTAAGGTATACCAGCCTAAACGGACGACGAGAAGCCACGCTCGGTCAATATCCAAGTATGACCTTAGCAGAGGCTCGACTTGAATCGTCTAAAATGCAGCTACAACTTCAGCAAGGTGAAGATCCATTAGCAATTCGCGCTATTGAAACCATCCCAGAGATCCAAAATGTCAGCCAGCTGTTTCAAGACTGGTATGCCAAAGACTTAAGTCGCCGGTTAAAGCACCCCAATATACCCAAACGTGTTTTTACCAAAGAGATTGCACCAGTGATTGGTCAACTTTCTATCCAAGCTGTGCGCCCCACACATGTGCGCGAAGTATTAGAGCGTATTCGAGAAAGTAACCGCCCTACCATTGCCAACGATACCTTGATGTACATGAAGCAGCTGTTTCGGCATGCGATAAAGCTCGACTTAAC
>JAAYPN010000149.1 GCA_012519775.1 Aeromonadales bacterium
ATTATTTTCAAAACAACGTTAACGCTATGCTATTTTTTAATAAAAAAAATTTTTATTAAACTAAAGTGTTCACTAAAGTGAGGTTAAATTATGTCTCTTGAGTTCAATGGAAAGTCGATACAGACTGATGATGAGGGCTATCTTTTGAATATGGAAGACTGGTCTTTAGATCTGATGGAGTATATGGCACAAAATGACGGACTTACCTTAACTGAAGATCATATTCTAATCATTAACGCTGTTCGTGATTATTTCACTGAGTTTGCAACTACTCCCCCAATCAGAGGTCTTATAAAGTATTTAAAGAGTACAGGTCACGAGGATCTCTCAAACTCGATTTCGCTTGCAAAGCTGTTTCCAGATGGTGCTGCAAAATCCGCAGCAAAATATGCTGGCCTTAAAAAGCCTATAAAATGCATTTAGAACGAAGATACAACAAGGCCTCCGAGAGTTAACATCAGAGGCCTTTAATTTATCTTCTGCTACCTGCTATTGTACGCTTAAAAAGTCTTTTACAGACTCTTCAAGAAGCTTCATAGCCTCATCAATCTTATCTTTCTTGATATTTAATGCAGGAGCAAGTCTTAATACGTCACCATGAGCTACAAGAGTCAGAAGCTTATGCTTAAAGCAGCACTTCTGAAGCTTACCTGACATCCCCTTATGAGCATCGTCTAGTACAAGACCAATCAGTAAACCTTCACAACGGATACCATCAAATAATGGGTACTTCTTATTGATTCTGTTTACGCACTCTTTAATGTACTCTGACTTCTCTACTACCTTGTTAAGGAATACAGGTGAAGATACCTTTTCAACCACGTATGAACCAACGGCACAAGCTAGAGCATTACCACCAAAGGTAGTACCGTGTGAACCTGGACCAAAGTGCTTTGCAAATCTGTCATATGTAAGAACGGCTCCAATAGGTAAACCTGAAGCAAGGCCCTTTGCTGAAGTTAAAATATCAGGCTTTACAGGAGTCTGCTCGTAAGCAAAGAAAGTACCTGTTCTGCCAACACCGGTCTGAACCTCATCAAAGATCAGAGCTGCATGGTACTTGTCGCAAAGCTCACGTACTTTGATTAAAAACTCATCATCAGCCTTTAGAATACCGCCTTCACCCTGAATTGGCTCAAGAATAACACCACAGGTATTCTCTGAGATAGTCTTCTCAAAAGTCTTGATATCATTAAACGGAATATGAGTAATAGCTGCAGGTTTTGGACCGAAACCGTCTGAGTAGCAGTCCTGACCACCTACTGTCACAGAGAAGAAGGTTCTGCCATGGAAGCTGTTTGCAAAAGAAATGATCTCATTCTTCTGCTCACCATACTCTTCAAAAGCAACACGACGAGCTAGCTTTAATGCACACTCGTTTGCCTCAGCGCCAGAGTTACAGAAGAAGGCCTTCTCATAACCTGTCTTATGTAAAAGTTTTTTAGCTAAGGTTAATGTGTACTCGTTGCAGAAGATATTACTTACATGAATAAGATTCTTTGAAGCAGTTCTAATTACCTTCTGAACGCCGTCAGGAGTGTGACCTAAGCAATTTACAGCGATACCAGAGGTTAAATCAACGTACTTGTTCCCCTTATTATCGTATACATATACGCCATGCGCTTTTTTAATCACCATGTCCATTGGGGTGTAACAAGGAAACATTACTTCATCAAAAGTCTTTCTTGTGATTTTCATTTTATTTGTGATCCTTCATATTAAAAATGTATGCAACTTCATCGCACTGTTCGCGTTTAGGGCAGTTCTCGCAGTCTTTTAAGATCTTCTCTGGAAGTGCTTCAATAACAGTCTTCTGGAAGCCAACCTTTGAGAAGAACTCTGGACTTCTTGTCAGAACAAAAACTCTTTCGATAAACATCTTGGAGGCTCGCTTTAACAGATAGTTCACGATCGCTCGTCCCTGACCTTGTCTCTGTACTACAGGAGATACGCCTAGTGAACGTATTTCAGCAAGGCCTGAGTCATATACATATAAACAGGCGCAACCTACTACCTGTGAGTCCTTTACACATACGGCAAAGGTCTGAATACCACGGATAATATCGTTACGCTTTCTTGGAAGGTTCTGTCCTTTTTTAGCCCAGTACTCAATCATTTCCATTAGCGAATCAACATCCGCTAAGGTAGCCTGACGCACTATAAAATTTGCTTTTTCCTGCTTTAGAAATACCTGATTTACCATAGTAATGGCATCAGAAAACTTCTTTAGCTCTTCCTTAGAAATTGAATCCTTATCATAAAGATCCATTACCTTGTCATATAGTTCTTCTAAGGTGCTCTGCTTTAATTCATCTAAAAATACAAATGATGATTCTGAGTTAATTGGAGGCATACAACCATTCTCCACGATTAAATAAATTAGTTAAAAACGGATTATTGTATCTGTTAGACGTTAAATACTGTTCCTAACCGCTGCCGTGAAAGAAGATTGTTTACAAGATCTTTGTCTTTGTAAGATGCAATGTAGACAGGTTTCTTAATAAGCTTGGTAGCATCGATTGCACTTTTAACCTTTACAATCATACCGCCGCTTACAGTGCCATCTTCAATAAGGGCTTTTACCTTATTCTCGTCAAGCTCATCAATAAGCTTGCCTTCTTTATCTAGCACACCTGGTACATCTGAAATATAGTAAAGAGGTGCTTTTAAAACTCTTGCAACAGCTAAAGCTGCATCATCAGCATTAACATTGTATAACTCACCGTTATCATCATGTGCTAAAGATGCAATTACCGGAGTAAAGCCATTGTCTAAAAGTAAAGACAGATATTTAGCATCGTTAGGTTCTACTTTACCTACCATGCCTAAA
Source organism: Aeromonadales bacterium (assembly GCA_012519775.1). Taxonomy (GTDB): domain Bacteria; phylum Pseudomonadota; class Gammaproteobacteria; order Enterobacterales; family Succinivibrionaceae; genus Succinivibrio. The sequence goes on from JAAYPN010000149.1 coordinate 2,831, forward strand.
TCTTTTGATAACTGCTCTACTTTAATGGTCTTACCATCGCTTGCAAGCATTCCAAGAGCATTTAAACCACAGGAAATTGCAAGAGCCTGAAGAGACTTATTGCACATACCAGCTAATGCAGCACTAATGTAAGGCATCTGCTCTTTTGGACTTACTCTTAAGCCGTCCTTCTTGATAACCTCAAGATCCAATGCCTTAAATAAAGCATCAACCTCAACGCCACCACCATGAACAACAACTAGTTTCTGTCCTTTAGCAGCTTTAAATAAAGCAGACAATTCCTCGACTGCACCTAAAGCCTTGCCACTTAGTTTTACAACAACTGTATTATCTGACATAGTGATTTAAAAATTCTTATTAATTAAATGATGTTAGCTTACCTCAAAACGGTAAGCTGACTTTATTATACATATGCTTTTACGCATAATACAAGCAATTATAAAAGTGATTTGGTCTCATCAAAACCATAATACAGATTTAATACCTGCATTGCCTGTGCTGATGCACCCTTTAACAGGTTATCAATGCATGAGCATACAACGATGTAACCATCCTTTGCAGCAAAGCCGATATCGCAGAATGGTAACTCCTGCACGTCCTGTAATTTAGGCATACCGCTCTTTACTCTTACAAGAGGCTTATTGCCATATACTGAATATGCCTTTGCAATCTGATCATTTGTTACGCCGTCTTTTAGCTTAGCGTTAACTGTTGCATGAATACCGCGCTTAAAATCACCTAAGTGAGGAGTAAAGATAACCTCAGTACCTAAGTGCTCTGCAATCTCAGGCTGATGACGGTGAGTGAATACACCATAAGCGTTTAAGCTTACCTCACAGAATGAATTTGTAAGCTTAGCCTTACGACCTGCACCTGAAACGCCTGAAACAGCGTTAATAGATGGACGGTAATTCAAATCTAAAAGATCATTGTCAATTAAAGGCTTTAAAGCTAACTGAGAAGCTGTAGGATAGCAGCCTGGAAGTGAGATCATCTTAGTTGCACGTAATGCCTTTAGATCAACAAACTCTGCTAAAGCATATACTGCACTCTTTAATAAATCCTTGTGCTCATGAGGGAAACCGTAAGCCTTTTCAAATACATCTGTATCAGAGATTCTAAAAGCGCCAGACAGGTCAAATACAGCAACACCTGCTTCAACTAAAGCAGGAGCCACGTCATGACTTACTTTATGATCAGTTGCCAGAAATACAGCATCAGCAACCTTGATAATATCTTGAGGACCAGTTAAAGGCTGCAGTTCCATATCAACTACACCTGATAAGGTACCGTAAAGATCAGAAATCTTCTTACCCTTATCTAAAGAATTCTCAGATACAAATAAACCGGTAAGTTCAAGATCATCGTGGCGAGAAATCAATTTGCATAACTGAGCACCAGCATAACCACTAGCACCTACAACAGCAACTTTAATCATCATATGCTCCAAAATATTATTTCTGTTATATGGAGCCTAGTTTATATTGTTTTAATAAAATTTGTATAAAACAAAATCACTGCCCTTTTTGCACCAAAAACAATCTTTTTTTTAGGTTTTTCAAAATAAAGAAATTTCCTGTCTTTAAAAATCGTCTCTTAAAGACAGTTCAGGCAGGAAAAATCCTGCCTGTTTGAATTATTGATGAGCCTTGAACAAGGCTACACACTGTGGAGGTAAAACCTTCTTCACTTTTTTCTTAGGTTTTGAATTAGTGCTCTTAGGTGGAGGCGGATTGAGCCAGGAATCAAGCTCTGCTCCACAACCGTCGCCTTGTGGTGCCATAGCCTGCTTAACACACAAAGGACTGCCTAGTGGACAGGAAATACGTACATGCATGTGAGCTCTGTGGCCAAACCATGGACGATACTTTTGAAGCCACTGTCTGTCCTTGTTTTTATAGACATCACAGAGTACCTTTTTAATACCTGGTGCTACAAAGATACGCTCTACACGAGGATCCTGCGCTGCAAGATACAAAAGAGCCACATGATTTTTAGTAAAGTTTCTGGTTATTCTGTTATTTCCATCCACAAGATTTACATCTTTTGGATGAGATAACTCATAAACAGTCTTTCTTGGAGTTGCAAAATCAAAAGATATATCCACATCAAGACCAGACTGATGTGAACCGTGACTTGAAGCCTTGCCAAAAGAGCCACCGTACTTTTGAGACATGTCTCCTATCAGAAGATCAGGTAGCTTGTAGTGATGAGCCTTGGCAACAAGCTTTTCTATATAGTCAATAAGATCAGGATGCCCGAAGTTTCTTCCGTGCCCCCAGATTTGAACCTGATAGTTTGCGCCACTAGTAGGTAGCGGTACAGCACCGTCAATACAGCCATTAGCATACTCGCCGATTACTTGAGTTGCAGCCATTGCGCTAATGGAGGTGGTCATTACGAAAACTGTTAATAAAGCCTTGAATAGTTTTGACATTTAATTAAAACTCAATAATCTGCCTAATAAGCCAACCTTAGGCTGCTTAATAATTACCTCGACAGAAATGCCCTGGAAATTAAAGCATATTGGTGATAACGCAATATCATTGATCTTAACAGCACGAATTGCATCTTCTAAATGATTATGAAGTGCAAGCATGTATTTATATGCAACATTCTCAATGATCTTCTTTAAAGCAAGTCTTACTTCAATCAGATCATGAGGATCGGTTTCTTTAGATTCCCTTGAAAGATCAGTAAAGTCGTGACCTGTAATAAACTGAATCCACAGCTTTAAGTCAGTGGTAAGCCAGATATCTGAGAAAACATTTAAAGCCTCAGAGTACAGCTTGGTCAGATTTCTTACAACAAGCTCAGCCTCAAGCTGTCTATTCTTGCCACGGGATTTTACCTCATAGCATCTGTAAATAGTTTTGCCTTTAGCGTTTCTGATCTCTTTATAGCAGGACTCAGAATCAACTGTTGGAGCATTTTTAGTGTAAAAAGGTCTTGGACCTGTTGATGTCTGCTTGTAATTTTTCTTGATCTTATCGTAGTTGTAATGCTCAAATGGAATTGAGTCATTCTCTTCTAGAGTCTGTTTAACCAGTGAAGCGATAAGTGAGTTCTTCTGTGGAGCTGATAAGAACACATCAAGATTATCAACAATAAAGCTTACAAAACTTTCAACTGCAGATTCATCTTCAACCTGTCTGAAGTCACCACGACTTAAAGCGATATTTAAAGATGTTTCCTTTTTATGGTGATATAACGCATAAAATATCAGTACCCAGATTTGCATGCGGCATGTAAATACCTTACTGAATACAAACTCTGCAAGCTCTCTCTTTCCTGTAAGATCTGATGCACCTGAGCGCTTTGCACGGAGGTAAATCCAGTCAGATGCGTACATATTCATAGAGTACCAGTCAATTCTGTCAGCTAGATGACCGGTAAAGAAATCTTCAATTTCCTTATTTGTCAGATCAGAGAGTTTTTCAGGCTCTTTTTCAAACCACTTATCTTCACTCTTTGGCAATGGCCATACAAGATTAAACTGAATGCCCCCTGAGGTCAGATTTCTGCGAGCCTTAGGATTCTTTTCAATTTCTGACAGTAATGACCATAAAGCAGCCATCTTGTTGAGGCGCTTTAATAATGGTGTGTACTTTGTGTTCTCGTTGTTATCCTGAACAATACCGATGTAGTCGCACATCTCATCTAAAGTTGTGCACTTCAGGGCTTTTTCATCGTCTGAATAGATATCATTCCATAAAGCTACAATTGATACTACATCGTATGCATTTACTGTAAAGTTTGGGAATGGTTCTATGCAGGCATCAAAACAGACAACATGTTTCTTTTCAAGATAATCCTCGGCTATCATGTTATTGAGAGTCGGAAGATTAGGATCACCCTCGATTCTGTCTCTATCGATTTTCATTTCCGACTGAGCATTTGGCCAGCGTACTCTGTTGACTGCAATCTCAGGTCTTAGATAGGTACTTACATATACCTCTGGTCGTTCATCCTGCTCGGCAAACCATCGCAAAATGCCAAACTCTAAAGATAACTCAGGCTCTCCCTCATTAGGAGTATACACATCTACAAAATAAACCGCGGTTGAACTTGGCTGAGGCATAATTTTAACTTGCAACCTTATAAACCTTGAGCTGGAGAACTTGGAGCTAATAAGTTAGAGTCATCCTCTAAATATGCACCGCCGTTGTCTACGTTTCCTGAAGATTCTAAAGCTGAAGATGAGCTGTCCTCAACTAAGCTTGAGCTTGCATTTGTAGCAGCTACACTTGAACTGCCTGATGTTACTGTTACACCATCTGAGGAGTTTGGTGTACCTGATGCATCCATATAATCAAAGATTGGATGGATCTTCTTGATACCATCAAGCTTTCTGGTCTGGTTGATTGCACGCTGAGCCTCGTCTCTTGTTACATATCCTAGAAGATATACCACGCCGTCTTCAGTGTAAACCTTAAATCTGCCGGAGCTAATCTGTGAGCCGAATAATAAGGCAGCCTTTACCTTAGAGGTAATATAAGCATCATGAGTGATTGTCTTTGCTGAAATTGGATCTTTATTTTCAACGCAGTTATAGATACGACGCACGTTCTTTACTTTCTTAATATATCCTAAAGCCCAGTTGAGGTATTCTGTATCTCTTGTTTGACCAACTAACAGTACATTACCGTTAACACTAATGCAGTCAACTCTGAAACGCTTTGAGTCGGACTTCATTCTATCGTTGGTTAAAATTCTTGAAACCTGGTTTTCAATTCGCTGATCATCTACCTGAATATCAACAGTACGGCTATCTGATCCTATAATTGCACCAGCGCCTGCTGTACCAGCTCCAACTAATGCTGTAATACAGCCGTTTAAAGCTAAAGATGATGTACTAATTGCAATTACAATTGCTAATCTTTTTAGATTGCATTTAAAAGACATGGCAAACTCCAAAGTTGATACCTATTATTTTTTTTATATGAAAACAAACATTGATACGAATAACAACCTCAATCAGTTATTGTAACAAATACAATAAATAATAAGTATGAATGAGCTAAAAAAATTGATGTACAACACACGAAAAATTAGGAAAAAGCATCATACAAACGCAAATGAGAACAATTGATGAACAATAACTCTGGAAGTTTTAAGATTTTAGATGAATTTTGAAATTAAAGAGAATGAGATTTGTAGTTAAAAGACAAAACTACTCTGGCACAAACACAAAAGACACTTATGTCCTGCATTTATACTTTTGAAAATTTTGGAAAAGGATTTTGATTTCAAAGAGTGGTCGGTAATGCAGGATTCGAACCTGCGACCCTCTGGTCCCAAACCAGATGCGCTACCGGACTGCGCTAATTACCGA
>JAAYPN010000024.1 GCA_012519775.1 Aeromonadales bacterium
AAAAAATATATAAGACCCACCATCTAGAGTGGGTCTTTTTAACAATAAAAAACTATCAACAGCGCAAACAATATAAATTCACAGGTTATTGAAAGGAAAACTGCAAATGTCAAATAATTACCGCTCAAAAGTTACATACGAAGGCAAGATTATGGCTGGTGCCCGTGCTTTATGGAAAGCAACTGGCGTTAAAGATGGTGACTTTGGTAAGCCAATTATTGCCGTAGCTAATTCTTTTACACAATTTGTTCCTGGTCACGTTCATTTACATGATATTGGCCAGCTAGTTGTAAAAGAGATTGAAAAGGCTGGCGGTATTGCAAAAGAGTTTAATACAATTGCAGTAGACGATGGTATCGCAATGGGCCACACAGGTATGCTTTATTCATTACCAAGTCGCGATATTATTGCAGACTCAGTAGAGTACATGGTAAATGCTCATAAAGCTGATGCATTAGTATGTATTTCAAACTGTGATAAGGTTACACCAGGCATGTTAATGGCTTCTATGCGTTTAAACATTCCTGTAATTTTTGTATCTGGCGGCCCAATGGAAGCAGGCCGTATGGAAGGCTGTGATCATAAGGTTGATTTGATTGACGCTATGATCGTATCAGCAGAGCCTAATGTATCTGACGAAGAAGTTCGTGCAGTAGAATCTGCAGCATGCCCAACCTGCGGTTCATGTTCAGGTATGTTTACAGCTAACTCAATGAACAGTTTAACCGAAGCTTTAGGTTTATCATTACCTGGTAACGGTTCATTAGTTGCAACTCATGCATTCAGAAAAGAATTATTCGTAAAAGCTGCACACAGAATCGTTGAAATGGCAAAAGCATACTATGAGAACGGTGATGCTTCTGTTTTACCTCGTTCAATTGCAACTGAAGACACCTTTGAAAATGCAATGAGTCTTGATATTGCAATGGGTGGTTCAACAAACACAGTACTTCACTTATTAGCAGTAGCTCAGGAAGCTGGTGTTGATTTTACTATGGCAGACATCGATAGACTTTCACGCCATATTCCTCATATCTGTAAGATGTCTCCATCAACTCCGCTATGGCACATGGAAGACTTACATAATGCCGGCGGTATTATGAACATCATGGCGCAGTTAAAGAAGAAAGGTCTGTTACACGAGCAATGCAAGACTGTGCTTGGCATGTCAATTGGCGAGCAGATTGATAAGTATGATCTTGAGAAAACAACCGATGCAGATATCAAGCGTTTCTACAGCGCATGTGCAGGTGGTAAGTACAACATCGAAGCTTTCTCACAAAGCAATACTAAAGACAAATTAGATACTGATAGAACAAATGGCTGTATCCACGATTTAGACCATGCTTATTCAACAGATGGCGGTCTTGCTGTTCTATACGGTAACCTTGCATTAAACGGCTGTATCGTAAAGACCGCAGGTGTTGATGCATCAATCCTTAAGTTCGTTGGTCCTGCAAGGATCTTTGAAAGCCAGGAAGCTGGTGTAGAAGGTATTCTAGGCGGTAAAGTGAAGGCTGGCGACGTAGTTATTATTCGTTACGAAGGTCCTCGTGGTGGTCCTGGCATGCAGGAGATGTTATATCCAACCTCATATATTAAGTCTGTAGGTTTAGGTAAGAAATGTGCTCTTGTTACTGATGGTCGTTTCTCAGGCGGTTCATCTGGTTTATCAATTGGTCACGTATCACCAGAGGCAGCAAACGGCGGTAACATTGGTCTATTACAGGAAAACGACATTATTAAGATTGATATTCCTAACAGAACAATTGAGATGGCTGTTAGCGATGAAGAACTTGCTGAAAGAAGAAAGGCAATGGATGCAAAGGGCAAGGAAGCATGGCAACCTATAGGTAGAGATAGAGAAATCTCATTTGCTCTGAAGGCATTCGGTAAACTAGCTTCAAGCGCTGACAAGGGTGGCGTAAGAGATCGCTGCAAGTTAGAGGGACTATAAAATGGCAGAAAAGCTATTGGATTCTCAGAGGTATCTAAAGAAAATCCTACTTGCTAGAATCTATGATTTAGTTAAGGTGACACCTTTACAGAATTTACAGGATTTATCATCACGCTTAGGTGTAAATGTACTATTAAAGAGAGAGGACTATCAGAAGATCCACTCCTTTAAGCTACGTGGCGCTTATCATATGATTAAAAATCTAGATGAGAACCAGTTAAAGGCAGGTATTGTTACCGCATCCGCGGGTAACCATGCTCAAGGTGTAGCTTTATCTGCTAAGAAGTTAGGTATTAAAGCAGTTATTGTAATGCCTACAACAACCCCAGATCTAAAGATTGATGCTGTAAGAAATTACGGTGCTGAGGTTGTTCTTTACGGTGATAGCTTTAATGAATCATATGACTATGCTCAGCAGTTATCGAAGAAGAAGGGATTAACCATGATCCCTCCTTACGATGATCCAGATGTTATTGCTGGTCAGGGTACTATTGCTCACGAGATTATTGGTCAATGCGATTCAATCGACACTATCTATGTTCAAATCGGTGGTGGCGGTCTAGCTGCTGGTATCGCTGTTTACATTAAGTCCATTCTTCCACACATTAAGGTAATTGGTGTTGAGTCAGAGGGCAGTGCTTGCATGAAAGCTGCTCTAAAGGCTGGTAAACCTGTAGATATCGGTTATGTGTCGCACTTTGCTGATGGTGTTGCTGTAAGCAAAGCTGGTACAGAAACATTCAGAGTATTAAGTAAGTATCTTGATGATATTGTTACATGTACTAATGATGAAATCTGCGCTGCGATGAAAGATATTTTTGATGATACTCGTGCTATTGCAGAGCCAAGTGGTGCTTTATCTCTTGCTGGTTTAAAGAAATACGTAAGAGAAAATAACATTAAGTCTGGCAATCACATTGCAATTTTATCTGGCGCTAACGTTAAGTTCCATACATTGCGTATGGTTGCAGAAAGATGCGATGTTGGTGAGATGTCTGAGGGAATTCTATCTGTTGAGATCCCAGAAAAGAGCGGTTCATTCCTAGACTTTACAAAGAGCATCGGCGATCGTGTAGTTACTGAATTCAGCTACCGTTACAATGATAATGAGCGCGCAAGAATCTTCGCTTCAGTTGAATTAACCGAAGGCAGAAAGGAACTTAATGATATTTGCAAGTCATTGAAGAAGAACGGTTACCTGGTTACTGATTTAACAGATGATGTTCTTGCAAAAGATCACCTAAGATACATGGTAGGTGGTCATCCAGCTACTAAGTTGAATGAGAGATTGTTCCTGTTTGAGTTCCCTGCAACCTCAAATGCTCTGGTACGTTTCCTTGAGACTTTAGGCGATGCGTACAACATTACTTTATTCCACTTTAGAATTACCGGTTTAGAGTTCTGTTCAGTGCTTTGCGGTCTTGATGTAACTGGTAAAGAAGATAAGGTAAATGAATTTGTTAAGGCAGTGGGATATCCTGTTGAAGAGGTAACCTCTAATACTGCTTATCAGCAACTTATCAAGTAATGAGATGAAACAAAGCATTAGTTGTATTTTGTTGGGGCTGTTATCTTGCGCATCTTATGCGCAGGATAATGGTTTTGATGAATATGTAACTGACAAGAGCGTCATTTATAAGAAAGCAGACGGCACAGCTTCAGCTGAGCTGTCTGTTCTTAATCCTATCATTAACATCCCTACAACTAAAGATTACGCTCAATACGTAATGGACAGTTATCAGGGATGGGATCTAAAGCCGGTGATAGATTTAAGAGGCTTTTCTTTTAAGTTTGTGGATAATGCTCCATGCTCTGGACTAGTAACATATTATGATGGTAGATCATATCTGTTATTTAAATCCTGCGGAGTAGTATCAAGTGATGAGCTAAAAGATTTATTTTCTCGTGCTAATGAGAAGCTTAAGTTAAGAGAAACTCTAAAAAAACAGGCAAGACCTAATCTCTACTAAAAAAATAACAAAAGGTTTTATCCTTTTGTTATTCCAAAATAAATCAAATTAGAATTATTAGACTTTCTTATCTGGTGTAAGTAGCAGTACTTCATTTTCAGATAATAGGCTGTTTGCTCTGCTGTAGCATTCTGTTGCCTCTGGATATCTTTGTAGAGTCGATAAAATAACACCCATTCTCAGATAAACTTGAGCATCTGACTCAATAGACAACGCCTGCTTGTAATCAGCTAAAGCATCCTGTAATAAACCAGATTTATACTCAAGGTTCGCCATAGCCTTTAGAAGAGGCAAGTTTACCTGAGTAGTAATAATATTCTTTGAAGCGTATTTCTTTAGAGCTACAAGAACATCTGGAATTGCAATTTCCCAATTGGCAATACTCTCAAGGAATGTAGGATCTACGTTTTCTTTTAATAATTCAAGTGAGAACTCGCAGGCTCTGTTTACGCTACCAAAAGAAATGAACTTATAAACGAAAGTTCCTAAGATCTTGGTATTCTTTCTGTAAACCTTTGGAAGTTTCTTGTACAGGTATTCGATATCATCGCTAGATTTAGCTTTTGACAGCTTGTCTTCAAGATAACGCAAATAATAGGTATTTGCTGTTTCCTTATTGATGATTTCATGCTTTACAAGATCTTTTAGGATCTCTGAAATCTTTTCGTAATTGTTCTGTTTTAAATAACAATCAAGGTAAAGTTTATAAATAGTCTTATTCTTAACTGCGCCGCCACACTGATCAAGATACTCTAAAGCAACGCCTACATTACCAATGTTGTAGTTTAATTTTGCTCTAACAACATTAGCTGCAAGTTTAGCCTGTTTGCTTCTGCTTTGAGCTTCATCTAAAGCCTGTCTTGTGTAGTCATAAAGCCCAATGTAGAAAGCTGATTGAGCTGCAATAAGAAGAGATCTCTCACTCATGTTCTCAAGGGAGCTTGTATGCTTTAATAAAGCTAAAGCATTCTGGTATTCGCCCTGCTCAAAACAGATAATTGCCTCATCCTGTAAAGATAACTTTTTCTTGTTTGATCTTGATCTGAAGGCTCTGATAGTGCCTTTAGGCATTGATAAAATCTTTTTACAGAGACTGTAAATGAAAATAGCTAGGATGATACTGCTTATATAAAGAATAATAGCAGTAGTAAGCGAGGTCTCAACAATTGTGCCAGAAGTTGCAACGTGCACAAAGCCCTGAGAGTCCGCCATCTTAGGTCCTAAGAAAATTGCGGCACAAGTAAAGACGATAAAGATCAGCAACTTAATCATAGTTAGTTACCTTCCTTTTCGTTTTTTTGAGCTGTATATAAGTGGAAATATTCCTTAGCTATAATATTGAACTGCTCATAACTCTTCAGGAAGTCAGGCTTATCAATTGCAACGCTGCTGTCTTTTAGCTCAGTCAGAGTTTCTATATTTGCATTTACAACCTCGTTGTTTACATCATAGTAAGTAGAAATGTGCTTGATGATTTCATCGATATTATAAGCGAATTCATCCTGATTATGATTGAACAGCGCTATCTTTGATAATAGGATTTCAGTTTTAATATTCTTTGAAAGGATTCCAATCTGGCTAGGTGAAAGGAACTGATTTACAACAGTATCGTTTCTTCTCCTGATTTCGATGAATCTTGAGGAGAACTTCTTGAAAGAATCAAGTAAATTGTCTTTCCAGTTATTGTTAAGTGAAGATGTTTCCTTTGCGTTCTTAAACAGTTTGTCCTGATCCTTTTTATCTAAAAACTCATTTAAAGGCATATTGTCGATATTGTTATAAACACTGTCTAATTTATAGGTGATGCCTTTAGTGTCAACCTGCTGGATAATTTTTAAAGCAAGAATATCATCAATGATTAACTCACGAAGGTGAGTAATCTTTGGGGTGTCAATTTTAACCAGCAGTAAATCTGCCTGGTTCAGATTCAGTAAAGCAGCATCTATATTGTCAGTATAAGATAAAAGATTCTGAGCATTAGATACTAGGAAATAACTTTGAGCAATAAGCCAGTCATTTGGATTTCTTGCTTCATAGTTATTTAATCTGATATTGATTTTCGAGGCTTCTTCAAGAGCAACATTTACCTGCTGATTCAAAGCCTGACAAGATGCTTTAATAGCATTATTTTGCTCTTTTAAACTTGCGTTTGAGGTAAACAGGGCATCCATACGGCTGTTCTTTTCATTGATGTCTTCATAAACACCACTGATTCTCTTTTCTACAGTGTTTACTCTGTTTTTGCTTTCTTTTACTGAATTGGTTACTGTGTGTAAATCGTCATACTTGTGTTCGTTAAAATAATAAGCACCAAATCCTGCAGCGCCGATTGCCAGAATTACAGCAACAGACAGAATGGTAACCTTTGTTTTCAGAGACTTTAACTGAGACTCTAAATCAGAAGATGGCTTATTATCAGATGTAACTGTTTTACTAGTTTCGTTCATATCTTTATTCTTTTTTTGTTGTAAAGAAATAGGATTAGATTGCTCTTTTACAGCCTGATTTTCTGATTCCTTTTTTTCTTCTTTTAAGGATTCCTTTAGCTGTTTTTCATTTTCGAGCAAAATCTGAGCTTGTGACTCAATTTGTTTAGATTCTTCTTCTAGCTTTTGGTAGATTTCTTTTTCTTTTGCGTTTAGCTCTTCTTCGCTAGCAGCATCAGCAATCACTTTGTTTGTTTCATTGGTGTTTGTCTTGCTGTTGACGCTTTTCTTTGTTGTTTTTCTTATCATAATTAAATCTCAATTCCAGCAACCTTTTCATATAATATCATGTATTTTTAAGATTAAATAAATGCCAATTAAAATATGCAAAGAAACATGTTATTTATCTAATTTTTATAAAATTTTATTCGCTCATAAATAGCGATAGACCATGATATAATCCCGATAATACCATTAAACATAGTAGAACCAGAATAACAATGAATAAATCTGACTTTGAAAATAGGCTGTCCAGAGTATGCGAGCTAAACGGCGAGCGTCTGAAAAGAGCCTTTCAAATTATGACTAAGGATACTAAGGTTCTTCTAGATTTAATTCCTATCTTTTTGCATTTTAATGATCCTGCTATTCCCGGTTATTCATCAAAGGAAGTTCCTTTCGGAATTGATTGTTTTGAACCTAATGAATTTCAGAAACAATACATAAAGATGCATGGTTTGGATGTAGGCTCAAAAGTAAAAGGCAAGTACTCAATTTATGGTTTGTTTACCATGGGTAGTACATCTTCAATTGCACAAAGCAAAAAATCAGATTTAGATATCTGGGTATGCATCAGTAAAAATGTACCAAATTATGAAATTAGTCTTTTAAGTGAAAAGTGCAAATTTATCTCCTCATACGCAAAAGCTTTAGGCTCTGAGGTAAATCTGTTTGTAACTGTAGAAAACAGATTTACTATCGGTCAATACGGTATCATGGATACAGAAGATTGCGGTTCTGCGCAAAGCCTGTTCCTTTTAGATGAATTTTATCGTTCTTGCATACGTATCTGTGGAAGACATATTGCGTGGTTTATGGTTTCTCCTGAAGAAGAATACGAGAATTACCAGAAATATATAGGTGAGTTCTACAAAGCAGATTATATTCAGAAAGATAACTGGTTTGATTTTGGATCGGTTGCTAAATGCTCACCTGTAGAATACTTTGGTTCAGGTCTATGGCTTGTTTATAAAGGTATCGATCATCCTTTAAAAGCAGTATTAAAGATTCTGCTTATGGAAGCTTACGCAGATGAGTTTCCTAATACCAGACTTCTGTCTATTGAGCTTAAATCAGCAATTTATGAGCGTAAGACCTACTCACTTGGCCTTGATCCGTATTATCTGATGCTAAAGAAAGTTGAGAAGTTTTTAATCAGAAAACAGGATTATGAAAGACTTCATCTGGCGAAAGTATGTTTTTATTTAAAAGTAAGACAATCCATAAATAATCTTAGTAAGAGCTCACTTTTACAGCAAAGAAAGGTATTCCTGCGTCGACTATGTCTTGTCTGGGGCTGGAAGAAGGCCTTTGTTGATAAGCTAGATAACATTGAGCGATGGAAGATAAGCATTGTTCAGAAGACACAGGTAAGTCTGTTAAATTCATTGCTTGAAAGTTATAAGGCGCTTATTCGATTCTCTGTTTCACATAAGATTGAATATGCAATTACATCTGATGACGCGGGGGTATTATCAAGAAAGATTTACTCTTCAATTGATGTATACCCAGGAAAGATAGTTGTTGTAAATAAGGAATTCATCCCTTTACTTGAAGAGGAGACTATCTCTTTAATCGAGTCTTCAAAAGGAAGCTTATGTCAGAACGGGTGGTATATCTATACCTCTCCTATGAATGAGCCAGAAATTATATCCTCAAAACCAGCATTTATTGGTGCAAATGCAGTTGAGTCAATTGCCTGGGCTACATTCAATAACCTGTTATCTAGCCGTACAAATTTATTTGTATCAAGCAATAAAGATTATTTTGATTCAGCAAAGATAAAAGCGCTATCAACGGATATTTCCAATTTCTTTAATTTAGGAGAGCTGGTTATTGGTCAGGCCGATTTAAAGAAACCTCGTGAAATTGTAAAAGCTCTGATAATTATCAATTTTGAAAAAGACGCTACTCAGGACTTTTTAATTACTCCATCTGATTTGGAAATCGGATCGTCTCTATCCTGCGGTAGACAGAAGATGTGCCTAGTTGGCTCAATTGACATTCTTACATTAAATTCCTGGGGTGAGGTTAACTGTAACTCTTATCCAGTAGGTGAGATGGGGGTACTTGAAGTATTAGCTTTAATTATCAGACCTCAGTTTTTGAGGAATTCAAAAGATGCCTCTGACATCTTTGAGAAGATGAAGATCTGCTCTTATTCAAAGTTCCATAGTGATTTAATCCGTTACGATTTGGAAGCTACTATTCGCGGTATTTTGTCATGCTTTAATGAATATGAGCATAACTATCTGTTTACGGTAGCTCGTAATACTTATGAAGCTAAGGTTGACAAAGAAGAGAAGATTTCAATTTACCGTCATTCTCTGTTTAGAGCATCAGATGATGATGTAACAATACTATCAAGATTTGGAATGAGACCAGAGTATGCACTGCAGGTTCCGCAGTTAATTGAGCGCCATGCTAGTGCAGGCGTAATTCAGTATTTCTTCCATAAGAAAGAAAATTCCTGGGACATTTATATAGTAAACGAGAGAAACGAAGTAAAAATCTACAATAGCTACAATGGCTCTAGAACAAGGCTTGTGAACGCAATTAACCGTTTTTACACTCAGGAATCTGACAATAATCAGAGCGTTTTGAACTTTAATTTACCTCAATATTTTGTCTTAAGTGAAGATCAAAAACATATCCATCCTTTCACTATTTTCAATAGATAGTTAATCTTTTTGTTATACTATTTCTATATAAAAATCTAATTTAAAAAATGGATTGAAAATTGAGAAAAATAGCATCAATTTTAGTGTTTTTATTAGCAGGATTCATTGTTAGCGCATGTGGAATCAAGGGCAATCTGTATATTGAAGAGCCTGCTCAAGCTAATAACACTACTTCACAGAATAACTAAACGAAAACATAATATTTTATTGAGGATTACGAATGGACTTCTTTAATTATAAAGGTTCTGATCTATACGCTGAAGATGTAAAGTTAACTGAGATTGCAAAGCAGTACAACACTCCGGTATATGTTTATTCAAAAGCTACTTTAGAGCGTCATATCGCTGCTTTTGAGAATTCTTTAAAATCTAAAAAACATTTAGTTTGCTTTGCTGTTAAATCATGTTCAAATCTTGCAGTTATCAACTTAATGGCAAAACTAGGTACAGGCTTTGATGTAGTATCAGAAGGTGAACTTCGCAGAGTTATTGCAGCTGGTGGTGATCCTCATAAAGTTGTATTCTCTGGTGTAGGCAAAACCGAGCATGAGATTGAATATGCCTTATCAGTTGGCATCAATTGTCTGAATATTGAATCAGAAGAAGAAATCGATACTGTAATTAAGGTAGCTAAGAAATTAAATGTAGTTGCACCTGTTGCATTAAGAGTAAACCCTGGTGTGGATGCAAAGACTCATCCATACATTTCAACTGGTTTAAAGAATAACAAGTTTGGTGTGTCAGAAGAAATTGCTTTCGATTTATACAAGCGTATTGCTAAAGAGCCTTGCTTAAAGGTGTCAGGTATCGATTGCCACATTGGTTCACAGATGACTTCTGGTCTTCCAATTGTTGAGGCAACAGACAAGATTTTAGCTTTATATGACAAGTTAAAGAAAGAAGGAATCAACATTGACCATATCAATATGGGCGGTGGTTTAGGTGTCACCTATTATGATGAAACTCCTCCATCACCACTAGAGTACTTTGCCCCAATTCTAGAAAGATTAAAGAATGAAGATGTAGCAATCTATATTGAGCCAGGTCGCGCAATGGTTGCTAATGCATGTGTTCTTCTTGCAAAAGTTGTTTATCAGAAGAACAATGGCGGTAAGCACTTTGTAATTACTGACACAGGTATGAATGATTTAATTCGTCCTGCTCTATATGGCTCATACATGACTATTATCAACACAACGAAGCATGAGGATGGCGAAGAAGTTGTATGTGATATTGTTGGTCCTATCTGCGAAAGTGACGACTTCTTAGGTAAAGAACGCAAGTTAAATGTTAAGAATGGCGACATTCTTGCTGTTAGAGGTGCTGGCGCATACGGTTCATCAATGTCATCAACCTACAATACAAGAAGAATGCCTTGCGAGGTAATGGTTGATAAGGATAAGACCTTTGAGATCAGAAAGCGTCAAACTTATGAAGATATCTGGAAGGATGAGAGCATTCTTAACTAGGATAGAAATATGATATTAAAATTTACCAAAATGTATGGACTTGGCAACGACTTTATGGTCGTTGACGGTCTAACTCAGAAAGTTTTTTTCTCAAACGAGTTAATTAAAAAGTTATCTGATAGACATTTTGGCGTAGGTTTTGAACAGCTATTATTAGTTGAGCCTTCATTTGATCCTGAGGTGGATTTCCACTATCGCATATTTAATGCTGACGGATCTGAGGTTCAGATGTGCGGTAATGGCGCTTGCTGCTTTGTCAGATTCGTGGTTGACCACAATCTAACTAATAAGAAAGAGATGGTTGTAAGTACAGTTTCAGGTATTCTGCGTTTAAAGCTAAACGATGATGGTTTAGTAACTGTAAACATGGGGGCACCTGAATTTGTACCTGAGAAGATCCCTTTTAAAGCAAACACTCAGTCTCTTTCCTATAAGATTTCTCTAAAGGATGGAACCGAGTTTGAGCATGGTGCTGTATCTATGGGTAATCCTCATGCAGTATTCTTCTTTGATGATGTGGAGATAGCCCCTGTTGAGAAATACGGTAAGGATCTTGAGTGTCATCCTAATTTCCCTGAAAAGGTAAATATTGGTTTTGCTCAGGTTGTAAATGATCATGCTTTAAAACTTAGAGTTTTTGAGAGTGGATGCGGTGAGACTTTAGCTTGTGGTACCGGTGCATGTGCAGCTGCAGTGGTTGCAATTTCTCAGGGTAGAGTTAAATCTCCTGTATCTGTGTCATTACCAGGTGGCGTTCTGAAGATTGAATGGGAAGGTGGCAATAAACCTGTCATGATGTCTGGTCCTGCACAAAGAGTATTTGAAGGAACCATCCTCATCTAATCTAAAAAGGTAAGGTGATTTTATTGTTAACAGAACTTGTTGATAAATTTATAGACTATTTGCGTTATCAAAAGCGTTCAAGTCAGAACACCTTATCTTCTTATGAAAGAGTTCTATATAAGGCGATTGAATCTTTAAACAGAGAGTTTCCAGATTTACTAGAATGGAAAGATATCAGTGAAGAGCATATTCGCCTTTTACATCGTGAGTTTAATTTTACAAAAAGTGCTGAAAAATTAAATAATAACACTGTAGCTCATGATATCTATTCTTTAAGTTCTTTTTTTAAATATTTGGTAAAGATGGGGATTATCAAAGATAATCCTGTTAAAGAAATAAAAGCGCCAAAAGTTAAAAGACCATTGCCAAAGGTTTTGACAAGTAATGAAATGACCGACCTTTTAGAGGTTGAATGCATTTCAATTCAGGACATACGAGATGTTGCAATAGTGGAGCTTTTATACTCCTCAGGACTTCGTGTATCTGAGCTTGTAAGTCTTAATGTAAACAGCATCAATTCTGATACTATGGAAGTTAAGGTCTTTGGTAAAGGCTCAAAAGAAAGAGTGGTTCCTATAGGAACTAAAGCCTATGAAAGAATTCAGACTTATCTTGGGATAAGAGAGCAGTTTGTTCCAAAGGATGACGCTTTATTTTTAAATAAATTCGGAACAAGAATTTCAGTAAGAGCAATTCAGCAGAATATTGATAAATTAAGCTCAAAAGCAAATTTGCGTACTCATTTATCTCCCCACAAACTAAGACACTCTTTTGCAACAGGACTGTTAGAAGGTGGAGCAGATTTAAGAGTTGTACAGGAAATGCTTGGTCATTCAAGCCTAGCTGCCACTCAGATTTATACACATCTTGATTATGAGCATTTAAATGGTGTTTATTCAAGCACACATCCGTTTGCCCATGAAAAAAGGAAAAAAGATTGAAGTTTTACAAGAATGTAGACTTAAGTAAAATTAAAGTTCTCTCTTTTGATTTAGATAATACAATCTATGATTGCCAGAGTGTACTTGAAAAAGCTCAGAAGTGGTTTACAGATTATTTATGTCAAAGATATGGTTTAGGCGGAAAGTGTCTTGAATATGAGTTCTGGTCCGATGTAAAAAGCCATTGTCTGCACGAGAATATGTCCTTAGAAAATGATGTGACAGAACTTAGAGTGGTGAGTCTTGTAAAGGCTTTTGAATTACTTAAGATGCCACTTAAAGGAGGCATCGGCGAGGCAAGAGAACTGGTAAATTTATTTATTGAGCATAGATCATTAGGAATTGTAGCTGATAATGTATACAATATGCTTGAGAAACTTGGCAGAAAATATCCATTAGTTGCGGTATCAAATGGTAATCTTGATATTACTAGGATCAGGGTAGAGAAGTACTTTGACTATGATCTAAGACCACAGATAGATAAATTTAATCGCAAGCCAAGTTCTGATCTTTTCCATGAATGCGCCTCATTAAAAGATGTTTCTCCTGAGGAAATATTACACATTGGAGATGATCCATACACCGACGTAATGGGGGCAGTGTTTGCAAACTGCAAAACTGTCTGGCTACATCTTGGCTACACTGGAATAAGTCCTGATGAAAGTCATTTACGAGCACTTCCAGATATACAGATTGAAAACATTCTAGAATTAGAAAATCTCTTATTAAAATAAAAAATTATGGATAATTTTGAATTTCAGGATGATGATTTGTTAGGCGATGTAGCCAGCAAAGAATCTTCAAAAACCAAATTATTATCAGGCTTAAATGATTCCCAAAAAGAAGCGGTTAGTGCTCCTTTGTCAAATATGCTCGTAATTGCAGGTGCAGGCACAGGTAAAACAAGAGTATTAGTATCGAGAATTGCTTGGCTTATTAACGTGTGCTCTGTTGAGCCAAGAAATATTTTAGCTGTTACCTTTACAAATAAGGCTGCAGGTGAAATGAGAGAGCGTATCGGTCTTATGGTTGGTGGCTTTTTAGAGCATCAGCTATGGGCTAGCACTTTCCATTCAATATGTTTAAGACTGCTGCGAGCTTATGCAGTTCCAGCTGGACTTCAACCAAATTTCACAATTTTAGATACGGACAGTCAGACTGTACTTGTAAAGAGAATCATTAAAGATCTGCAGTTTGATTCTAAAGAGATAAAAGCATCCGACGTAGTCTCACGAATTAGCAAATTAAAAGAGAATCGTATTAGAGCTCAGGCTTATTACGAAAGAGGTCATCAACTAGGTGATCCTCAATTTAAAGAGAATTCACAAATCTATTTGGCATATGAAAAAATCTGTCAGCAGGAAAACTCTGTAGATTTTAGTGAGTTGTTACTGCGCACGGTTGAACTTCTTGAAAGTAATGAGGGAATAAGACAGCTGCAGCATAAAAGGTTTAAAGAAATATTAGTAGACGAGTTTCAGGATACCAACTCACTTCAGTACACTTTTTTAAGATTGATTGCAGGTGAGAATTCTCATGTAATGGTGGTAGGTGATGACGACCAGTCTATTTATGGATGGCGTGGAGCAGACTATAAAAACATGAAGAAATTCGTTTCTGAATTTGATAATGTTAAAGAAATCGTATTAGCTTTAAATTACCGCTCAAGCCAGAAGATCCTTGATGTTGCGAATACCCTGATTGCAGAAAATGATGACCGCATGAAAGAAAAGGTATTAAAAGGAACCTCAGGCGCTGGTGAATTTGTCGATATTCTAAACTGCCCAACAGAGCAATATGAATCTGATTATGTGTGCAAGTGTATAGAAAAACTGCATGATGCTGGTGAGCATTACAGCGATATAGCTATTCTGTACCGAAATAACTATCTGTCATTATCATTCGAGCAACGATTAACCAGGTATCGCATTCCTTTTGTAATGTTTGGTGGACAGAAATTCTTCGAACGTGCTGAAATTCTCGATGCGCTAGCTTACATGAGACTTTTGGTAAACGAAGACGACGATACTGCAGCTCTTCGAATTATCAATGTTCCTGCAAGAAAAATCGGACCTAAGGTAATAACCGATCTTAGAACAATCTGTGAGGAGCGTAATTGCTCAATTCTAAAGACTATTAAGCTTTTACAGGCTCATATCGATGCTGGCGGTAAAGAGAAAACTTTAGTATCACTATATAAAAAGGTTCAGCCTTTCTTTGCTTTACTAGAGGATTTTAAATCCAAAAAAGAGACCATGCCTCTAAATGAGTTTGTAGATTACATGCTACGCGTAAGTGGACTTTATGAATACTATCAGGCAAAAGATGCTAAAGAGGGTAAGTCTGATTCTGATAACTCAAGGGTAGCTAACTTAGGTGCTTTAGTATCTAACGTAAAGGATTTTGTAATTTCTCTTGAGAATATGCAAAATTCAGCCGATGATACACAAATTCAGGAAAACCTCACCTCAGATGATGCAGATGCAATTGATTTATCACAGGATCCGCTATTAACCTATCTGTCTAATATCACATTGGTTTCTACAGGCGAATTAAAAGAAGACGGTTCGGATGATAAGCATGCTGATGCAGTGAATATGATGACAATTCACTCATCAAAAGGCCTTGAGTTTAAGTATGTATTCTTAGTTGGCTTTGAAGCAGAAATACTACCTTCAAGAAGATCACTTGAAAGTAAAAGGGGAGTTAATGAGGAGCGTCGTTTAGCTTATGTTGGTGTAACAAGAGCTAAGAGCAAACTCTTTATTAGCTATGCAAGAACAAGAAGTTTATTTGGCAATACCAACAGGGCTGGTGCTAGTGATTTTTTGCGAGAAACTGTAGCCACCTACAATGGCGCAAAGGAAAAGCCTTATCAGATCATAAATGTCCAAAGTTTATATTCTTAAGGTGATTTGAATTGATATTTCTGAATTTTGTGCTTTTAACACCTTAATATAAAAGCATTTAATCAGAAATAAAAATAAAGAGTTCAATTAACAGAATATTGTGATAATATACGGCGGTAGCTGTTCTAGTTGCACACTGTATTAGAGTGATCTAAACGTAATTATCCTATTTTATTTAACGTTAATTGATAAAGACAATTTTTGTCATATTTTTCAATTAGTTTGTTCAATTATATCTATGAATCTAACCGAACTTAAAAATACTCCTGTCTCACAGCTCGTTCAGATGTGTGAGCAAAATGGTATCGAAAATATTGCTCGTCTAAGCAAAAAAGAAATTATCTTCCAACTGCTAAAATTCAGTTCTAAGAATCGTGAAGATATTCACGGTGACGGTGTTATTGAAATTCTCCCAGACGGATTTGGTTTCCTAAGAAGTGCTGACAGTTCTTATTTAGCTGGTCCAGACGATATTTACGTATCACCAAGTCAGGTAAGACGTTTCAACTTAAGAACTGGTGATTCAATTTCTGGCAAGATTAGACCTCCAAAAGACGGAGAAAGATACTTCGCATTATTAAAGGTTGATTCAGTAAACCACGACGATTCAGAAAATTCTCGCCACAAGATCTTATTCGAAAACTTAACTCCTCTATTTGCACAGGAAAGAATGCAACTAGAAATCGGTAATGGCTCAAAAGAGGATTTAACAGCTCGTGTTATTGATCTTGTAGCTCCTATCGGTAAAGGTCAGCGTGGTCTAATCGTTGCTCCTCCAAAAGCTGGAAAAACCATGCTTTTACAGAAAGTAGCACATTCTATCTCTTCAAAATTCCCTGAGTGCACTCTAATCGTTTTACTAATTGACGAACGTCCTGAAGAAGTTACTGAAATGCAACGTAACGTTAAGGGCGAGGTTGTTGCATCTACTTTCGATGAGCCTGTAACAAGACACGTTCAGGTAGCTGAGATGGTTATCGAGAAGGCTAAGCGTTTAGTTGAACATAAGCATGACGTTGTTATCCTAATGGATTCAATTACACGTCTTGCAAGAGCATACAATACTGTAGTTCCATCATCAGGTAAGGTTTTAACTGGTGGTGTTGACGCAAATGCTCTTCAAAAGCCTAAGAGATTATTTGGTGCAGCAAGAAATGTAGAAGAAGGCGGTTCACTGACTATTATTGCAACAGCGCTTATTGATACAGGCTCTAAGATGGATGAAGTTATTTACGAAGAGTTCAAGGGAACCGGTAACATGGAACTTCATTTATCTCGTAAGATTGCTGAGAAGCGCGTTTACCCTGCAATCGATGTTACCCGTTCAGGTACTCGTCGTGAAGAATTGATTACAACTCCTGATGAGTTACAGAAGATGCGGATCTTACGTAAGTTCCTACATCCAATGGGCGAAATCGAAGCTATGGAGTTCTTAATTGATAAATTGTCGATGACAAAGACCAATGATGAGTTCTTCACTGCAATGAAGCGCAGCTAATCAAAATAAAAAATGGCCCTGTTGGGCCATTTTCAGTAGAGGCCTGCAAGACAGTCACGCCTCTTTCATTCCACCCTTATTTATTCTTAATAGCGTCGTTTACTGCGTTAGCCAAGAACTCAGACATTACATCACCATTGTGAGTTAACATCTTAGGGAACATTGAGATTGGTGTTTCACCTGGGAAAGTATTGATCTCGTTAATCAGAATACCGTCTTCTTTTGATAGGAAGAAGTCTATTCTTGATAAGTGTCTTAGCTTCAGACCAACAAATGCTCTGCGAGCTAAATCTTTAATCTTAGAAATTTCATCTTCTGACAAGTTCTCTGGAGTAACTGTAGTAATAGTGCCAGAGTTTTTTGAATACTTTTCTTCAAATGTGTAGAAAAGATTATTAGGAATAATAATCTCTCCTGGATTTGTAATCTTTAACTCACCATTCATCTGATAGGTTGCAACTTCTATTTCTCTATGAATGATGTTCTTTTCAATGATAACTTCTGAGCTGAACTGGAAAGCTTCTACAATGCTGTCCCATACATCATCTCTTTTTGTTACATGATAGCAACCAACTGATGAACCCTGACTTGCAGCTTTAACATAGATGTCCTGATATTTATCAAAGAAATCTAAAGCAATCTGCTTGTAGTATTCATTATTTAAAGGAATGATTGCATATGGAGTATTAGGAATACCTAAAGCATCTAAATATAGTTTGGTTGTGATTTTATTGAAGCAGTTACGACTTGCCTCTGATTTGCAGCCAATGTATGGAATATTTAAGATCTCAAGAAAAGACTGTATATCGCCTGTTTCGCCTGGAATTCCGTGAAGACATGGAACAACGCAGTCAATTTTCAGTTTCTTATCGCCATAAACAAAATCTCCGTCCATGTCGAAATAGCTGTTTGTATTCTCATCAACAATAAATTTATTGTCATGAATTACAGCCTTAACTACATTGAAATTCTTTGTTAGTTTTAATTGTTCTTCGATAAAATTTGCTGAAAGAAGAGATATGTCGTGTTCTGAACCATCACCACCGCATAACAATAAAATATTGGTGTTCATATTATTTATATTTTCCGATTTTTATACTAAAAAAGATATAACAATGATAAGCCACATTGCGCTGTTTCTTCAAGAAATAGTGACTAAATAAATATAAAAATATGAGAGATTTTAGGAAGGTAATTTTAGGAGAACCTAAGTTCTCCTAAATCATAAGTACAAACTCAATTTCAGAGTTTAAGCTCTGTAACTAGTTAAGTGAATTTTCAATGAATGCCTTTAACTCATTCTTTGGTAATGCACCGATTTGACGGTTGATGATTTCTCCATTCTTGAATAGAACAAGGTTTGGAATAGACATTACACCAAGTTTTGTAGCAACTGTGCTGTTCTGGTCAATATCAACCTTTACAAACTTAACGTCAGGTAGTTCTTCAGCAAGTTCTTCGATGAAAGGTCCAATCATCTTGCATGGTCCACACCAGTTTGCCCAAAAATCTACAAGAACAGGTTTATCAGAGTTTAAAACTTCATGATCAAACTGCTCATCGTTGATGTGTAAAACTTTATCGCTCATAGCAACCTCCAAAATATAACTAGACTCATACTATCACGTATGAATATTTGAATGTTAGATATTGATATTAAATATCAGAGTTATGTTTTAATTCTAATTTCAGTTTTTGAGTTAAATACTTTAAGAGCAAGCCGTATGCTGGCACAAAAATTGAAAGATTAGCGCAGATCTTTACTAAATAATCTATGAAGGCCATCTCTACCCAGTGCTCTGCCATAAATGGATCGTTACTTGCGTAGAAAGCGATAGCAAAGAAAGTAAAGGTATCAAGAAGATTTCCTAATACTGAAGATGCAATAGGTGCAGGCCACCATTGCTTTAATTCTCTTAATCTCTGGAATACAAGAATATCGGCTAGCTGTCCTATGATATAGGCAGAAAGTGAAGCTACTGTAATTCTAAATACGAACATAGAAAAGTCAGAGAGCGCATCAAGTCCCTGGAAAATTCCATGTTCAAATAGAGTTCCTACAAAGTAGGAAAGTACTAAACCAGGAAGAGTTGCAAGAGCAACAATCTTACGAGCTTTGATTTGACCGAATATTCTTACAGTTAAATCTGTGGTAAGAAAGATAAAAGGGTAAGTAAAGGTTCCTAAGGTAGAGTGAATGCCAAGAATTGTTAAAGGAATTTGAACAGCATAGTTGCTTACTACTAATATCAGTATGTGTGTAAACCAAAGCTTTTTTAAAGGGAAAGAAAAATTTGTCATAATATTTTTTCGTTTCAGTGATAAATAAGAAATACTAAGCAATGCGCTTAGCAACCTTTCAAAAAGACGCTCTATTGTATGTTAAAACTACGGATAAAAAAATATCTTCTGTGTTTTTCTCTGGTGGACTGATAAAATGAAAGAAATTGCATTGTAGTAGGAATAATTATGTCAGATGTAAAGCCTTTAATTTTAGTAGACGGTTCCTCTTTTTTGTATAGAGCATACCATGTATCAAAGCAGAGTTTTACTAACTCAAAGGGAGTACCAACAGGCGTATCTTTAATTCTTACAAAGATGATGCAAAGTCTGATGCATAAATTTGACGGCTCTAAGTTCATTGTAGTCTTTGATGCTAAAGGAAAATCCTTCAGATCAGATATGTATGCTGAATACAAAGCAAATCGTCCTCCTATGCCAGATGATTTAAGAGTTCAGATTGAGCATGTACATAAAATCATTAAAGCCTTTGGTTTTCCTTTAGTGCAGGTCCAGGGGGTTGAAGCAGATGATGTATTAGGTACATATGCAAAGATTGCTACAGAGAAAAATCAGAACACCATTATTTGTACGGGTGATAAAGACTTATCTCAATTAGTTAATGAAAACGTAATTTTGTACGATTCAATGAAAGACGTTTTCATGAACGAGCTGGGGGTTAAAGAAAAGTTCGGTGTATATCCTAAGAATATTATCGATTTACTTGCTTTAAAAGGGGACTCATCAGATAACATCCCTGGAATGCCAGGTTGCGGTGATAAAACAGCAGTAGCCTTAA
Organism: Aeromonadales bacterium; assembly: GCA_012519775.1. Classification (GTDB taxonomy): domain Bacteria; phylum Pseudomonadota; class Gammaproteobacteria; order Enterobacterales; family Succinivibrionaceae; genus Succinivibrio. Next base: position 20,052 of record JAAYPN010000024.1, read on the forward strand.
TCTCAAATTTAGGCGGCGTTGAAGATATTTTTTCTAAGGCAGATAGTATTGCAGAATTACCAATCCGTGGTGCCAAGACATTAGGTCAGAAATATAAAGATGCCATTGATTTAATCAGACTATCCTACAAACTTGCCACCATCAAGACGGATGTAGAGTTACCTGTTAATATTGATGAGGTCACATGTCCTGTTCCTCATAAGCAGAAGCTGATTGAAATTTTTAAAGATCTGGAATTTAAAAAACTGATTGTGGAGATTAGTAATTTACCAGATGATCCAAATACAGTTGCAAATACTCAATCAAAGAGTGCAGTTTCAACAGATGAATTCTTTTTAGCCACCAAAGACGAACCTAAAAATCTGGACACCATAGAGAATTATCAGAGTCTTAAATGTAAGTATCATTTAGTTATAGATGAGAATGCATTAAAAGATCTATGTGCTTTAATTAAAGAAAAAGGTCTTGTGTCATTAGATACTGAGACAACTTCATTATCTCCTGAATCATGCAGTATTGTAGGTATGTCTTTAGCTGTACAGGAAAATGAAGGCTATTACATTCCTTTAAATCATACATATTTAGGTGTGCCGAATTTATTGACCTTTGCCCTTGTAAAAGAGTATTTAGAGCCTGTTTTAAACAGTGAAGATGTAAAAATTGTAGGACACAACATCAAATTTGACCTATTGGTTCTGCACTATCAGGGGCTGGAGCTTAAAAAGATCTACGCTGACACTATGGTGCTTGCACATCTTTTAGATTCATCAGTAGCTGTAAATATGGATGATTTGGCCCTACAGGAGTTAAATTACAAAACTATTACCTACGAAGAGGTTACAGGAGACAGTAAAAAGATATCTATCAGTGAAATCTCTATTGAAGATGTATGTAATTATGCAGGTGAAGATGCCGATGTAACTTTAAGACTGTTTAACCATTTTAGCAACAAACTGCAATCATCTCCGACTGATAAAGATTTGTTTTTTAACCTTGAGATGCCTTTTGTAATGGTGCTCTATAAGATGGAGTTAAATGGCGTATTTGTTGAAAAGGCTGAACTTCAAAAGCAAAACCAGGTTTTAAAGGAAGAGCTTGTAGAGGTTAGAAATCAGGTCTATACCGCATGCCATCAGGAATTTAATATCGCATCTCCAAAGCAACTTGGAAAAGTATTATTTGAGGACATGAAGATCCCTTATCCAAAGAAGGTAAAGGATGGTAAGTATTCCACCTCACAGGAGATTTTAGAAAATATTGCAGCTGATTATGATGTAGCAAATCTTGTTTTAAGATACAGGGAAATAGCAAAGTTAATTTCTACTTATACAGAGAAATTACAGACACTGATTTCTCCCGTAACCCACAGAATCTATACATCATTTAATCAGACAGGAACTGTAACAGGAAGATTGTCATCATCATCTCCTAATCTGCAGAATATTCCAGCAAGAACTCATGAAGGTAAGTTAATCAGAAAGGCATTTATCTCCCCTTCAGGATACAAGCTTATTTCTGCTGATTATTCTCAGATCGAATTAAGACTGATTGCTCATATGAGTGAAGATCCAAATCTAATTAACGCATTTAATAATGGATATGACATTCATAAATCAACAGCAGCAGAAGTTTTAGGCAAGCCTATAGATGAGATTACATCACAGGAACGAGCTCACGCTAAAGCTACAAACTTTGGTTTGATGTATGGTATGGGTGCCTTTGGTTTAACCAAGCAGACTCATATGTCCATGAAAGAAGCTAAGGTTTATATTGAAAGATACTTTGCAAAATATCCCACTATCAAAGATTACATGGAAAAGACAAAGTCTTTTGCTCATAAGCATGGTTATGTTTTAGCTTTAAATGGCAGAAAGATTGCAATTCCAAACATCAACAGTTCAAATGTTATTTTGTCAAAGTCTGCAGAGCGCGCCGCTATTAACGCTCCAATGCAGGGTAGTGCAGCCGATATCATTAAGATGGCGATGGTTAAATTACAGGCGTGGATAGATGATTTACCAGAAGATACTGTACGTATGACAGTTCAGGTTCACGATGAATTGCTCTTTGAGGTAAAAGAAGATTTTGAGCAGGCTGCAATGCAGAAGATTCAGGAAGTAATGGAAAACGTAGCTAAGCTTAAAGTGCCATTACTTGTTGGTATCGGTTCAAGTTTAAACTGGGCAGATTCCCACTAAAAATTTTTTTCCATAGAACGCTGAATCAGTTTGGTCTCGTTATGGTCAATTTTTACATAGCTGTAACGAGATCCCCAGTCTCCTAATCCCAATCTGTAGGTATTCTCTCCAAAAGCGTCTTTTTGAGCTCCGTAAACATGGAAGTGACCATGAATAAGAATTGTGCATTTAGAGTTTTCTAAAAGAGCTGTGCCTACCTTTTGAACCTTTTCAGAGGCCAGAATTTTCTGACTTGTTTGAGTGTGTTTTTTCTTCTGGCTTTTTGCTCTGACTTTTTTTCCTATAGCAAGACGCCATGAATAAGGAAGTGCCAGAAAGATATACTGGATAATCGGATTCTTTGAGAAGAGATGAAAGGATTTGAATTTTCTGTCGGCAAGACATAACTGGTCACCATGAATTATCAGGGCATGACCATTTACAGTAGGCATAGAATAATAATTTCCTATCAGCTTCATACCAAAAAAATTAGCCATTGATTCTGTCATTAAAAAGTCACGATTTCCTCTTTGGAAAAGGGTAGTAACACCTCTTTGAGATGCCTTTTCAATGATTCTACGGATTTTCTGGTGGAAGTTGGATTTATCATCTACACCTACAAACACGTCAAACATATCGCCAGCAATGATCACTCTGTCATTTAAATAAGTAATTTTTTCATAGAAGTTTGAAAAAGCATTTATCAGAACAGGCTGATTTTCTGCTAGGTGAAGGTCGGCAATGATATAGGTTGACATTGTGTTCTCTGTACAAGCTATAAACAGCAAGGATTACTTGCTGTTTATAAAGATGATTATTCAGTGATTGCGTCTAGAATTTCAATGGTGTCCTGTGGAACATCCTGATAGTAGGAAACTGTAGTAGTTTTGGTCTTTTCAATCTTATCTACAACATCCATACCTTCAACAACTTTACCAAATACGCAGTAGCCCCAACCTGACAGATCTTTTGATCTGAAGTTTAAGAAGCTGTTATCTACAGTGTTGATAAAGAACTGTGCAGTTGCTGAGTGAGGATCATTAGTACGAGCCATAGCAATGGTACCAAGATCGTTTTTTAAGCCGTTATCTGCTTCGTTCTTGATAGGTGCATTGGTTTCTTTCTGAGATAAATCTGCAGTTAAACCACCACCTTGAATCATAAATCCTTTGATAACACGGTGGAAAATGGTTCCTTTGTAGAAACCTGATTTTACATACTCTTCAAAGTTTTTTGCAGTTTCAGGTGCTTTCTCATAATCAAGCTCGATTACGATGTCGCCTAAAGTAGTTTTTAATGTGATCATATTTATACTCATTTGAAAAAAAGAAACGTATTTTGCAAACAAAATGCAATTTGCAATTATTTTACAATATAAACAGAAATTATTTTATTTATTTTATATGAATTTCTATGTGAGATATTTTCAACAATTTGGTATAGTAATCAGCATTATTTACAGTTTAAATGGCGAAGTTAAAGATGTTAAAAATTTACAATACGATAGCAAAATGCAAACAAGAGTTTAAGCCAATCGAAGATAAGAAAATCGGCATGTATGTTTGTGGTGTAACCGTATATGATTTATGCCATATCGGTCACGCACGTACTTTTGTTAATTTTGATGTTATCGTACGTTACCTGCGTTACGCTGGTTACGATGTTAAATACGTAAGAAATATTACAGATATCGATGACAAAATCATTAAAAGAGCAAATGAGCGCGGTATATCAACTAAAGAGCTTTCAGAGCAGTTTATTGATGAAATGCACAATGATTTTGACGCTTTAAATATCAAGCGCCCCGACATTGAGCCAAAGGCTACTGATAATATTCCAGAGATTATTGCACTTGTACAAAAGTTAATTGATAACAAGAATGCATATGTAGCAGAAAATGGTGACGTTGTTTTTGCAATTGATTCTTTCAAAGAGTACGGCCGTCTGTCTGGTCAGAAACTTGATGAACTTCAGGCTGGCGCACGTATCGAAATTGCTAAGAGCAAGCATAACCCAATGGACTTCGTCCTATGGAAGATGTCAAAACCAGGTGAGACAGCATGGGAATCACCATGGGGTCTTGGACGTCCTGGCTGGCACATTGAGTGTTCAGCTATGAACAACAAGTTCTTAGGAAGAGAGTTTGATATTCACGGTGGTGGTTCTGATCTAATTTTTCCTCACCATGAGAATGAGATTGCTCAAAGCTGCTGTGCCAATCACCCCCCTTATGTGCACTACTGGATGCACTCTGGCATGGTGATGATTAACGAAGAAAAGATGTCAAAGTCATTAAATAACTTCTTTACAATCAGAGATGTATTGCAGTCATATGATGCTGAGACAGTTCGTTTCTTCTTATTATCAGGTCAGTATCGCTCTGCTTTAAATTACTCTCAGGAGAATTTAGACAAGGCAAGAGCCGCTCTAAACAGACTATATACCACTTTACGTGATACTACACCAAAGACTCCTGATACTGCAGAAGATGAATATACAGCAAAATTCAAAGAGTTTATGGATGATGATTTCAATACTCCTGGTGCTATTTCTGTATTATTTGATTTAACAAAGCAAATCAATAAAGAAAGTGGCGAGACTGCTCAGAAACTTGCTGGTCGTTTAGTTCAGTTAGCATCTGTGCTTGGTGTATTAGAGCAGGATCCAGACAAGTTCTTAACAACTGGCGCTAAAGATGATGACGCAGCTGAAATCGAAGCATTAATTAAGCAAAGAAATGATGCTAGAAGAGAAAAGAACTGGGCTCTGGCAGATGATGCTCGTGATAAGCTAAAAGCTATGGGTATTGAGCTTGAGGATACCGCTCAGGGGACCAAGTGGCATAGAGTATAATTAGTTATACGTAACCAAAGTTTAACTACGATAAACAAATCAAAACGATCATTATCACAAAAATAATGTGAAATGATAGTGAATGATCAAACTCATAAGTAAACCTTATGAAGTGTTCTTTTAAAACTAATTTTATCTCAAAGTTTAGTGTGATATCTATAAAGTTTGGCTTTAGAGAATAAGAACTTGTCAGAATATCTTATATCTGATTATGAATGGGATTATTGTGGATTATTCTTCTGCAGGAAGCGTATTAAAGTATTCACATAGATACTGAATTGCAACTAGAGGATGTTGTCTGAATACAGAGATAACTCTCTTGTAGGTTATAAGTGGAGCTCTTGCTGCAGTCTCTGCATTATGATGTGTTACGTTACTGTAACCTTTTTGGGACATCACTTGCCTTGAGAATGTGGTAACGTTTAGAACCATACTGTTAAGACCAACAACAGAAGCTAAATGATTATCATCACAACAGTGCTGATTATCCTGAAGAAGGACTGTATCCAAAATATTATGCTGAGTCTCAAGCAACCATCGTTTTTTTATGGAATGAACTATCTGTTTGCAGTTTTCTTCTGAATATTCAAGACTTGAGATGTAATACAGTACCGATTCAGAATCTTTTCTATCGACCGAGTTTTTGCAGTCATCTCTAAGATGTGTGCTTGTAACCTTTCTTACTCTGATGAGAGTTCTGGTGCCTGGATGCATACAGTAAAGTTGACAGGGTTCTATTACGTCGACAGGAATGATATCGTAATATCTTGTCTCAATGCGGGAGCTTTCCTTCTTTGTAAACTCGTAATGGAAGTGTTCACCATCAGAGCTACGTCCTTCTAGGTAATTGCAGATGCCTTTAACAGCAGTCATGTTTCCATGATTGTTTTTTACAGCAAATATCCAGTCAAGATTTCTTGCGTTCAGAAACTCAATCAATTCTCTTCTTGTATTGAGGGCATCTGCATAAAAGATATCATTGCTGTTTACATGACACTTATCAAGCATAGCCATAAAAGCTTGAGTTTCATTGTTCTTATATTTTACCAGAGTGTAATCGAGGACACAGCGACTGTCGCAATCAAAAAGGCTTACCCTGTGAGCTCCTTTTTTCTTTCGATTTGACTCACCTCTACGGAATGAACTTCTAAGCTCTTGGCCATCACCTCCAATTAGATGACGATACTCAGTAAGTGGATTTTCATCCCTATCATCAAGCAAAACTTTGATGTTATCTAAAAGCTCTTTTGCTTTTATTTTTGCATCGCCAAAGTACTGTCTGAACATTGATGAGAATTCACCATCAGGTATCATTTTCAAAAAGAATCTTATAGTTTCTGCTGATATCATCCATTTAGGTGAAGGCATACCAGGTATTAGGTACTGCATTATCGGATTATGTTCAAACCAAAACAGAGCATGCTCTTTACAGTCTTTGTTACCACAGATTGAAGACCAGATAACAGCCATCAGTACTACATCGGAAGTATAGACCACATAATCGAGGTCTCTTTCGTCATACTGAAAGTACCTTCTGGCTATCTCCTGTCTCATTGCCATTACAGCAAAGGTTAAAGGACTCTTTTTTATGAAACGCTCTACCTTA
>JAAYPN010000004.1 GCA_012519775.1 Aeromonadales bacterium
AATGATTTAAACTAGACCCGAGTTAAATTTTAATTTTATTAGACAAAGGTTCTCCATAACGATGATTGATAACGAGAAATACCAGGTAGATTCTGCTCTAACAGAAAACATTTTACGAAAGCTTGAACTAAGTGGCCTTAGAATGACAGTACAGCGCCGTCATATCATTGAGATCTTAACTTCAAGTCAATGTACCACTCCAAAAGAGTTATGGTATGAGGCAAAGCAGTTTGTACCAGATTTAGGTATTGCTACAGTTTATCGTTTGATCAAACGACTAGAACAGATTGGTGTTATTTCCAAAGCCAGAAATCTTGGTATGCAGAAAGTTGAGCCTAAGCTTGGCACTGTAACCGACAGTAAGGGCAGAAGAGTTTTAAACACTAGTAATCAGGATGAGCTTTCAAACATTATCAAGCAGGGCTTGATTGCACGTGGTTCTATTACACAGTTTAACAATGTTGAATTATCTCTTGTAGGAGATAAGATCAACATTACTATCAGTTAGTAAATTAGATACAAGGAAAGATCTTTCATGGAAGAAATTAAGAGTGCTCCTTCTGCAATGGATGCTGTACCAGAGGCGGTACAGAAGAAAACCGGTGAGATTGCAGAGTCAGGTGAGACATATCTTGAGACTATTCTTGTAATGAAAGAGCGTCGCAAGAATGGTCTTGTTCGTGCTGTTGACGTAGCTAATGAACTAAAGCTGAGTAAGCCTAGCGTATCACGTGGCCTTGGTTTACTAAAAGATAAAGAATACATTCAAATTGGTCTAGCAGGAGACATCGAGTTTACCGCAGAGGGTAGAAAACTTGCAGAGTCTATCTTTATGCGTCACCAGTATTTGACTGTATTTTTCAGACACGTTGCAAAAGTACCACTAGATGTAGCTGAAACAGATGCCTGCAGAATTGAGCATGTGATTTCAGAAAAGACTATGAACGGAATTATAAATTTCCTCAAAGAAAAAGAAATCATCTAGTACTTTAAAGAGCTCATTTATGAGCTCTTTTACTTTGACATGAATTCAATAATCCAAAACCACTCCAAAATCCTTCTTTAATATTACCTTGCCTTATCGCAATCTTTTTAGCCTGACATTAAATTAACCTTTAAAAAGTTAAGTGTTCTTTAATAAGGTAAAGATGTTTTAAGTTTGTATAAACCTAGTCGATTACATAAATTCCGTGATTAATGTAAAGAAAACTGTAACATATGATTAAAAATTAGCAGAATTTCTCGATATATATAGTTACCAAATGTGTGCTGAATATTTTCTTAGCTTAATTTAAATGATTTACTTCACAAAAATTTAAATGGCTTAAAAATGCAAATGATTCTATAAATCAAGATATTAAAATAGGCTAATATACAATAAGGTTTGCAGAGCAATAAAAAATAGCGTTTAAATGTTTGTAAATGTGAACTTGGTGCGTTCTTTTTACATAGTAAATATATATATTAAAGGTAGCTAGCACTAGTGTATATATTTTGGTACTAAAAAAAATTAAGGGTGTTGTATGCGTTTATTTGATCTCTTTTCTATTAAACAAAAGCTGATCGCTTCCTACGTGTTATTAATTATAGCTTCTATAGGTCTTGGTTATATTTCTTTATATACCATTGTCGTAAATCAGAATGAGGCTGATAGTGTTCACGTAGCTCTAAACGAGCGCTTCGTTAGAAATACCAAAGTAATCACTTATGCAAATGAAATGCATACTCTTCTTGGTAATATCTGTAAAGATGACATGCCTGTTGTGAACTTTAGCAAGGCAAAGCTTGTGGCAGAGAATTTAAATTATGCTGCAAACAAGTTACAGACAGCCCGTTATCCTGAAGAAATTGAAGCTGTAAAGTCAGCTGCTAAGACCTATCTTGATGATTTTGGCAAATTCTCATCTTTCTATCAAGATAAGGATATGAAAGCTGCAACCGAGCTTTATAAGAACAAGATGTTTGAACCAGTTCTAATCATCAATCAGAATATTACAAAAGTTAATGCAAATCAGATAGCACAGACAAATGCCTCAATTGACGTAATTACTGATAAGACTCCAATTATTGTAGCTATTTTAATTATTGTTTTAGAGATTTTAGCTTCAATATACATTGTAGGTCAGATGCCAAAACTTATTGTAAGCTCAATTGGACATGCTATTAAGATTGCTACAGCTCTTTCACGCGGTGATTTACAAGGCTCAATTAACATGAAGCGCAGAGACGAGTTCCTGCCTCTTTTAATGGCTATGGAAAAGATGAGAGCAAGCTGGTATGACAACGTAAAACTTATTAAGGAAGTAAGTAACAACGTTGGTGATTTAATGAGTACCTTACAGGATTCATCAGCTCAGATTGAGAATACTGCTCAGACTAATCAGTCTCATTCACAGACTGTGTCAAATGCATCCGATCATATGGTTGATACCATTCGTGGTATTGCTAAAAACTGTGGTATTGCATCAGACAACTCAGCAGATTCAGCAAAAGATACACAGATTTCTATTAGCAAGGTTAACGAGACCATTGAGCAATTAAATGAACAGGCTCAAAAATCAAAGCAGGACGCTCAAAAGGTTCAGCAGCTTGCAGACCAAGTTCAGCAGATTAGCTCTATTGTTAACACTATTGATGATATCGCTTCACAGACTAACCTTCTTGCACTTAACGCTGCAATTGAGGCAGCCCGTGCAGGTGAATACGGTAAGGGCTTTGCTGTTGTAGCAGATGAGGTTCGTGCTTTAGCATCAAGAACTTCACGTTCAACACAGGAAATTACCGAAATGGTTTCTAAGGTACAATCTGATGCTGAATTTGCTAACGGTACAATTCAGGAATCAGTGCGTGTAATGGATGGTATCTCATCAGGTACAGGTTATTTAAATCAGGTTCTTGATGGCGTTATCAGCAAGGTTGAAGGTGTTAACTCTCAGATTAACGAGATCTCTATGGCTGCAGAGCAGCAGATCACCTCAACATCTGAGATTTCAGACAGTATGAAGGAAATCACTCAAGGTTCACAAAACCTAATTGGTGAGATTAACTCTGTAAACAACGATATTAACCGCACCAACATTCAAATCGGCAGATTACTTTCAGTTGTTTCAAGATTTACACTGTAGTTAAAGACTCTGATAAAACAAAGGGACGAAGCAAAATTTTCGTCCCTTGCTGTTTTATGATGTTGTTATTTCTGTTTCTCGTAATGATCAAGGAAATCACCTACCGTTGCATTGGTAAGTGAAACCAGATCTTCAGGAGCAATCTCTACACTAAGACCTCTTCTGCCACCTGAAACATAGATAGTGTCATACTGCATGGCTGTATCGCAAAGCAGCACAGGAGTCTGTCTTTTCTGTCCGAAGGGTGAGACACCTCCAACCACATAACCTGTGATTCTTGTGGCATCAGCAGGTTTTGCTACTTCAAGCCCTTTTAGCTTCATAAGTCTTGCGGCGTTCTTTAAAGAAATCATTCCATTTACAGGAGTAACAGCTGTAACAAAGGTTTTATCGTGAACAAGGATAATGGACTTATAAACACGACCTTCTTCAATGCCTAATTCTTTTGCTGAGAACTTTCCAAAGTCATGTTCAACAGTGCACTTGTATTCATGTTCTGTGAAATTGGCTTTATTGTCTTTTAAAAATTTTTGGGCTGGTGTAATCATAGAAATTTCTATAAATCTAAAAAAAATAATTCTAAATATTGTATCATGGATAAAAATAAACAATATTTTACTAACCTAGATCTATATATGGCCAAATATTCAACTCAGGCTGCCAGAGAAAATATCATCCATGGTAGTAGTAAGTTTCCTTTAGTATGTTACACCAATAAGCGCAGTGATACCTTTAGTACTTACTATAATTCACACTGGCAAAAGGAAGTTGAAATTATCTTTGTGGATAAAGGCTCACTTATAGTCATGGCAGATACAGTGCCGGTTACAGTAGAGTCTCCTTCTATTGTGCTGGTTCCATCAAAGACTGTACACTCATTAACTCTGCCTGCAGAATCCGAGCAGCGCTATCTGCTTTTTAATCCTGAGATTGTACGCTTTGCTTATTACGATCCGATGCAGAGCGCGATTTTTGATGATCTGTATAACAGTGCCAAAGGTATCAGGGTATTTGGTAAAGAGCATAGAGAGTATATCTTTAAAGCTTTAAAATCCTTTGACTATATCTTTAACAACTTTTCATCAAAGCAGGAGCAGGTACAGTTCTCTGTAAAGATTGAATTATTGTCATTACTGTCAATTCTGCAGATGGCAGGTGCACTAGACGAAATTCTGATTCCTACGGCTTTTGAAAAAAACAGACAGAAGAAATTAAAGGATTTGATTATATGGATTCAGGAGCATCACTCAGGACCTTTGAGTATTGCTGATGCTGCTGCAAAAATGAATTTCTCTGAATCATACTTCTGCAGATTTTTCAAAAAAGCTACGCATATGAGCTTTACAGAATATGTAAATGACTACAGGCTTACGCAGGCTGCCGATGAGATCCTCTCTGGTGCCGAATCAATCTCGGAAATTGCAAGTAATCATGGCTTTGATAATGAGTCGTATTTCTTTAGGATCTTTAAAAAGAAGTATGGTGTTACACCGCTTAATTATCGTAAAAAGTGATTAATTTAAAATTTTCAAAAGAAATTCTCTTATTAACTTAAGAAAACTATAA
>JAAYPN010000150.1 GCA_012519775.1 Aeromonadales bacterium
CTCAGTTTTTATGTAATAACGGCAAAATAAGCAAGAGCAGACGTTCCTGTGAGGAATACATGAAAGGCGCTGACACCAAGGTAAAATATGTAAGAAATCTTCCATGTTCAGGAAAGATGGGAGGTATTGATAAGTGTGTAGGCACTAAGTTTTTATGTAACAATGGTGAGTACAGCAGAAGTAAGCGTTCCTGTGAGAAATACATGAATACAACATCTGATAACTCAAAAAAATCAAATAAGAAACAAAAGAGAATTAAACAAGAGCAGTAATCTGTCTTTGAACTTACAATAACGCTTTTGGTTTTAATGGATTGTTTATGAACGTATTAAAAAAGGCCAATATCTGCTTTCTGATTGGAGGTATTTCATTTATCATCTAAGGATGCTCATCTATTGCCATGCTTCCTGCATTAGGTATAGAAAAGACAGAGCATGTTCCTACAAGAACCGTGTATGTAAAAGAAAAATTGTGCGATGATATATCTGAGAATGAAAGATCTATCGGTCAGTGTATTAACGCTGATATCTATAACGAGAAAAAGAAAGATGCTCATTGCTGGATAAATATCTTTTGGGAGCTGCACTGTCCTGTTGAAGTACTTTTTTCTCAATTTGAAAGTGCGAAACAAGAAAATGCACAGGTTTTCGTCGTAAAATGGAGTTACGTTGAAAAGAATAATAATCAGGTTGTGCATGTCGAAAATTTTAATCAGTACGATATAGCAGATCCTGATAACGTGGTACTGTACGAAACGCTAAAGAATCAGAGTATGTGTAAGTTCTTAAGTGCAAAAATCGTTGAATGCAACATGCAACCAATTACAGAAAAACGATAATAATAACAATCAAAAAGGCTCTAGCCGTGCTCTACTTTCAAATTTTATCCATAGTTACGCACGAAGAGCCTTATATTTAGATAATTCACTGTAATATTTACCTTTGTTTTTAATTTCGATAGAAATTCATTTTTAATGAAATGGATTTAAATAAATCGGAAGACAGGATAGTATTTACTAGTGCGAACGGCACGAGTTTTTATTTCACCCTCACAAAAACTAAAAAGTGTGTACTAAGAAGATTGCAGACAGATATTCTTCATAAAAAAAGTCCCGATAAGCATCAGCATTCGGGACTTTTGTAAGCTTTGAACAGCAGGTTTATTCAGCCCTCTCATCTTCATCTTCGGTATTGATTACAACGTCTGCGTTATCCTCTTTAACTTCTTCAGTTGCATCGACTACCTCAGTTGCGTTTTCATCAGCCTTTGGTTCTTCAGCTTTTTGCTCTTCTGCTTTTGGTTCAGGTTTTGGACCATGTTTTTTTGTAATATCGCTCTTAATCTTGATTACTGCCTCATGTAGAGCTTTATCTGCTGAGGTTTTACCACTTAATACATCTTGAATAGCGCTGTCTAATGGTCCCCATACAGATGACATCTGTGGGATGTTTGGCATTGGAACAGCATTTAGAGCTTGTGTTAAAACCGCATTAGCAAAATCGTCGTTCTGCATTTGAGGTAAACTCATGATTTCCTCTAGAGGTGGGATCTCGTGAATTTCGTTATAACGAGCTACAGCATTATCTGTCTTGTTTAAGTATTGCAGGAACTTCTCAGCTAAAGCTTTCTTCTTAGAAGTAGCTGTAACAGCATAACCTCTATAACCTAGGAATGGGCAGAAGTATTTACCATTAGGAAGTTTACCTACAGGAGCTACACCGTAGTTCATACCGGCAGCAGCATATGCATCAAGATCCCATGGGCCTGTGATAACAGCTGCAACCTTACCGTTAATGAAGTATTCGTTAATCTTGCCCCAGCCGTCATTACCTAAAATTTCTTTAGGCAAGATATCTTTTACAATGGTATTTACATAGTTAAGACCTGCAACTGCACCTGCATTATCAAGACCGATATTGTTAGGATCAAGCTGACCGCCACCTAAATCATTGAATACATAAGCGCCGTAACCTGATAAGAAACCGTAGATGAAATAGAACACGTCCCATTTGCCGATTACACCGTAACGGCCCTGTTTAACCTGGTCTCTTGAGAACTTTACGTAGTCTTCAAAGTTCTCATATGGATATTTGATTAGATCCTGGTTGTAGTACATTACAAGTGCTTCTACAGAGCGAGGCATTGCATAAATTTCACGATTGTAGGTAAATGCGGAAATTGATGATGGAATGTACTTGTTTCTATCAAAATTCATGAATGATAGTGGAACAATGTAACCATTTTTAGCTGCATCACCTAATCGGTCTGCTGGCAACATTAAAACATCAGGTGTTTCACCACCGGATTTCACATTTTGGGCATAAGTTTCAACGTGAGATACGTAAGCTGCGTTTTGTCTTAGAATCACATCGCAGTTATATTCTGCTTTAAACTTCTCAACAACAGCCTGAATGCCGTGTCCTTTATCAATGTCCTCCCATACAATTAAAGTGTCTTTTGCCTGTGCTAATGAGCCAAACATTACAGAGGATAAAATTAAGGACTTAATTAAAGTTGTCTTCATATTTTCAAACTCCCAGCTGCTTGAAATTAGAAAAAAGGCATCTATTTATCAGAAACGGTGATCTGTATTTTTATAGATGGCCAAAAAAACAAATGTAACTTAAGAGCAGTTATTTTCTAAGAATGAGATATTCGTAAGCTTTTAATTCCTGAATACCACTGCACTTATCATTAGTAACTCAACTTTTGCATTTCAAAAATTGAGTAAAAACGTTAAATATTAACGGTCTAGCACCGGTTTTGCTCTTTAAAATATGATTTTTGATTATGAAGCCTTAGGTGGTATGTAAATACACTGATA
>JAAYPN010000151.1 GCA_012519775.1 Aeromonadales bacterium
TCAGATCTGAATGCTCTTCTGTTCATGGTAAAACAATCTTTAAATAAACAGGTTTTAACAGCTAAGCTAAGGTTCATATGAGTCCTCTCAATTCAGGATATAGTCGTTATAAAAATATATTATTTATTGAACGACCGGCAAATTATGAGTTGCTCTAATGCAAATAAAACATCACACCTATAACAAAATTGTTATATCTAAGAGATTTTTTCAAGAAGCAATACTTCAAGCAAATTTCAGTTCTTTTCTGTTTTGAAATATCCTATTTTTTTGTTCAAAATTTACTTCATTTTCAATAATTAGTACTTACTAAGGAATATCTAAGTTTTAATTATTAAACTAAAACCCTCAAGTGAGGAACACTTGCAAATACAGATTAAGAAATAGTTTTCATAATTACGCATGTAGTAAAAGTCACATCATAGTTAAGATTATTTGTTAATTTAGTACGATTCACATACCTCATCTAGTCCCAGACAACCTCCTTAGTCTGGGATTTTTTTTTACCTCTAACTTGCAGCCTTTCTTAAGGATGCAAATTCCTTTGCATGAGTAAAGTTTTCAAAATACTCATAGAAATTCTTTTTAAACTCATCTACGGAGATCCTGCCTTCTACACATTGTGTGTAAATATCTACAAGATAATAATTGCAATCGCAGCAGGAAATAATCATGATTTTAAAGTCTCTTAACTGATCTTTAACTGATTTGTACTGATAGCAGCGTTCCTGAAATAACTTTTCCATTTTTTGATCTCTTTATGCCTTTGTTGTGTTTATTATATATCCACGTTTATATAATACAACTATTTTTTATATTATTTAATATAATATATTTTTATCTATTAAATCAGATATATAAGCTAAAGTTAACATCGCGCGAACCATACCATGTGTAGTAAGCAGCATAATTGAATCGTTCATATTGTTATACTTGTTCCAGATCAGGTAACAAGTTCTTCTCAGTAACTTAGTTATAACAAATCTTTACTTTTCAAAAATGAAAATGATTATTAACTACTTATTTTGCAGACAGTTTTTTGAATGCATTTTTAAGTCATTAATACTTTTGAATAATTGATTTTTAAACAAAAAAAAATTTAACAGAATCCGCTCCTAGTTTGGAATTTTTATATTGTTTATCTTATTGAATTATTTAATAATTTTCTTTTTAAAAAATCATAATTAACTCGATTTTTCTGATATAATCAACTCATGTCATTTTTTGGAGATTTTTATGTTGCTTGATGAAGTAAAAGCTACTTTGGCAATGGAAAATTTAACTTTATCTGAAGAACAGGAAAAGCTTTTACAAAGTTATGCTAATGGCGAATGTTCTTTTGAGCAGTTCCAGGAGCTTGTAAACAAACTATTAAAAGAGAATAAGGCTGCTTGAATTTTGGAAGCGTCGACTTTTGATGAAGTCTACTGTTACAAAGGCACTGAAGTTCTCGTAAATAATTTTAAAGAGCGTGATCCTAAGATCCTTTCCCAATTAGAGAGAATGTACACAGGTGCCAGGATTGTTGATCTTTTAAAAAATCCAATTAAAGGTCAATTTGACCTTAATCATCTCAAAAAAATTCATCACTATATTTTTCAGGATATCTATCCTTGGGCAGGACAACTTAGAAAAGTTAATATTTCAAAACAGATTCTGTTTTGCGATGCCCAGTTCATTGAAAAAGAAATTTCAAAAGTCTTTTTAGTTTTAAGAAAAGAGAATTTTTTACAGGATTGTAAAGAAGACGAAATTGCCTCACGTGCAGCTTATTACTTAGGTGAAATCAATGCGATTCACCCTTTCAGAGAAGGTAACGGCAGAGCACAAAGAGAGTTCATCAGAGAATTATTGCTTCCACTTGGTTTTTATGTCAACTACGCTTTAGCTGAGCCAAAGATGATGTTATATGCCTCAATCGATGCCTTCGCCGGTGACTACAATTTAATGACCAGATTATTTGAAACTTGCATTATAAAAAAAGCTAATAACTAACATGAATACAACTACCACTGTTTCTACAGATTTTAAATTACAACTAGGTTCATTCTATGTTGAAGTATGGGGCTGCCAGATGAACGTCTATGACGGCGGCCGAATCAGAGATCTATTAACAGCAGCAGGCTTCTCAGAGGTATCAAGTCCAAAGGATGCTGATATCGTGGTTCTAGTTACCTGTGCTGTAAGAGCAAAAGCTGAGGATAAGGTATTTAACCAGATTGCTTCATGGCAGCGTACAGGTGATATCACCAAAGACACCATCGTAGCTTTAGGCGGTTGCGTAGGTTCAGAACTTGCTGAAAAAATTCTGGATTTAAACAAGAGTGTAAATATCATCTTTGGACCAAGAACCATTCATCGTCTGCCTCAAATGATAAGTGAGTTTGCATCAACACATAAACCAGTTGTTGATGTAACTGCAGATGCAATTGACAAGTTTGATTCTCTGCCTGATGCAGGTCCTGTAGGTCCTAGCGCTTTTGTTACCATCATGGAAGGTTGCTCTAACAAATGCACATACTGCATTGTGCCTTACACACGTGGTGAAGAGCAGTCACGTCCATTACAGGATATTTTAGATGAATGTGTCAACCACATTGCAAACGGCGTGAAGGAAATCCATTTATTAGGTCAGAATGTAAATTCATATCATGGCTTAAATCCTGATGGCTCAATCTGCAACTTCTCTACTCTATTGTATGAGGTAGCAGCAGTTCCTGGTGTTGAGAGAATTCGTTTTACCACCTCAAATCCTATGGATTTTTCCGATGACATCATTGAGGCAGTTCAAAAGCTTGATGTAATTTCAGATCAGATCCATGTACCTATTCAGGCAGGCTCAGACAGAATTCTTAAGGCAATGCACCGCCGCTACACAGCAGCGCAGTACATTGAGCTTGTAAACAAGCTTAGAAAGGCAAGACCTAGTGTACATATCTCATCAGACTTTATCGTAGGTTTCCCAGGTGAAACCGATGAAGATTTTGAAGAAACAATGAAAGTGGTAAATGAAGTTAAATTTGACCAGAGCTTCTCTTTTGTTTACTCAATAAGACCTGGTACTCCTGCAGCTTTATTAGATGATCCTATCTCTAAAGAGACCAAGATGGAGCGTCTATACAGATTACAGAAGAGACTTGAAGAAATTGCCTCAGAATACACACAGGCATTCTTAGGAACCACTCAGCGCGTTTTAGTTGAAGGTATTTCACGTAAGGATGAGAGTGAACTCAAATCTAGAGCTTCATCAGGTCGTATCGTGGTATTCAAGGGGCCTACCTCATTAGTAGGCCAGATGGTTAATGTAAAGATTACAAGTGTGGTTGCCCACACCTTAAAAGGCGAAATTGTAAATGAATAATATTACTCAGGACTTTATTCTAGAGCCTGACGATAAAGACAGAATTGCCTATTTAGTGGGCCCTGAAGACGAGAATTTAAAACAGCTTGATAAAAGATTGGGCGTTAAAATCAGCTACAGTGCTGCTCACTTCCATGTTGAAGGCACAACTAGTGCTGTTAAAAAGGCTGTAAAACTAATCAAGTCACTTTATATTGATACTACTCCTTTAAAGGGAAGCAAGAAGCCATCTGAGGTTACACCTGATATGGTTCATCTTGCTATTACAGAAGCAGCTCATTTAGAAGATGATGATACTGATTATGAAAACTCTGACAGAGGCTCTGTAGGAGCTATCTATCAGAAAGCTAACAACTTTAAAACCAAGCGTGGTTTTGTTAAGGCAAGAACATCTAATCAGGCTGATTACATCAGCAAGATTAACGCACATGATGTAAGTTTTGGTATTGGTCCTGCAGGTACCGGTAAAACCTACCTTGCTGTAGCCGCAGCTGTTGATGCTTTAGAGCGTAACGAAATCCGTCGTATCATTCTTACTCGTCCTGCTGTTGAAGCTGGTGAGAAATTAGGCTTTTTACCTGGAGATCTTTCACAAAAGGTTGATCCTTATTTAAGACCTCTATATGACGCATTATTTGAAATGCTAGGTTTTGAAAAGGTTGAAAAACTCATCGAAAGACAAATCATTGAGATTGCACCTTTAGCTTATATGCGCGGTCGTACTTTAAATGACTCATTTATCATCTTAGATGAGGCGCAGAACACTACAGTTGAGCAGATGAAGATGTTTTTAACCCGTATCGGTTTTAACTCTCATGCAGTAATTACAGGTGATCCAAGCCAGATTGATTTACCAAGAAACGTAAGATCAGGTCTTAAGCACGCAATGGAAGTATTAAAGTCAGTTCAGGAAATTGGTTTTACCTTCTTTGAGGCAAGCGACGTGGTACGTCACCCTGTAGTAGCGGCTATTGTTAATGCATACGATGCCTATGATAAAGCTCAGGATCTGTTAAAGCAGCAGCGTGAACGTGAAGCTTTAAATCAGGCTGTTGCAGAGAAGAAATAAGATGCAGGTAAATATTGATCTTCAGATTGCAACTGATGAGCCTCTAGAGTCTTATCCTTCTCTTGAGAAGATGGAGTCATGGGTTAAAACAGCTCTAGAAGTTGGAGGTCGCACCAAAGACAGCGAGCTTACCATCCGTATGGTTGACAGTGATGAAATCCATGCTTTAAATAAAGACTACAGAAATGTGGACAGACCTACAAACATTCTAAGCTTCCCTTTTGAAATGCCTGAGGGTATTGAGGATTTACCATTACTAGGTGATCTTGTAATTTGTAAAGAAGTTTTAGAGCGTGAGTGCAAAGAGCAGAATAAGACTTTAGAAGAGCATTTTTGTCATCTAATCATCCATGGCTCCTTACATTTGTTAGGCTATGATCATATTGAAGATAGTGATGCAAAAATTATGGAGCCTTTAGAAATCAAGGCATTAGCTCTACTTGGCTTTAGAAATCCTTACGAGGATGATGAAGAATAATTTTTTTGAACAGTTTTAAAATCATTCACATAAAAAGGAAAAACCATGAACGACTCCCATGAGGAAGACCATAGTTCGTTTCTATCAAGAATTTTTAATATCAAGAATGAACCTTCAAATCAGAATGAACTTGAACAGGTAATTCATGAAGCATCTGAAAATTCAGTTATTGATGAAGAAACCGAGGACATGATCCAGGGTATCTTTGACATCAACAGATTACGCATTTCAGATGTCATGATCCCAAGCTCTGATATTGTTGCTATCAATGTAAACAGCACCTTAGAGGAAGCTGCCAAAATTGTTTATGAACACGGCCACTCAAGATATCCTGTAATCAGTGAGGATAAAGATCATGTTGTGGGTATTCTAATTGCCAAGGATTTAATTCCATATACTACTGGTATCAAGACTTTATCTGATGGTATTAAATCAATTCTGCGTGCACCTATCATTGTTCCTGAGGCAAAGCGAGTTAAAGCAATGCTAAAGGAATTCCAGCAGAACCGTTTCCACATTGCCATTGTGGTTGATGAGTTTGGTGGAGTTTCGGGTCTTGTAACTATCGAAGATATTCTTGAAATCATTGTAGGTGATATCGACGATGAGTACGATACACAGGAAAACGTACAGAATATCGTCAAAAGCAAGGATGATAATTCATTCATTGTAAACGGTCTTACTCCGATTGAAGAGTTTGACGAGTACTTTGAGTCTCAACTCTCAGAGCTTGCTGATGTGGATACCATCGCAGGTCTTACCACCCACATGTTAGGTAAATTCCCTCACGTTGGTGAGACTGTCGATATTGAGAACTTCCATTTTAAAGTGCTTGAGGCAAACGAGCGTCGCGTACATTTACTTGAAGTTTCAAAATTAGATAACTAATATTTTTCATAAATAAAGAAAGCACACGCTTTCTTTATTTTATTCAGATGACTTATGCTTAAATTTATCCTGTTTCTCATGAGAATTTTAGAAGGCTCAAATTTGCTTCGCCTTGCTAAAAGCAAACCAGGCCTTACCATAGGTGCAATATTATTAGGTGCTGTTGCATCATTTTCTATTGCACCACTTGAGATCTGGCCATGTATTATCATTGCCTATGTTTTCTTTATGATGCAGCTGTCCTGCCTGAAGACCAAAAAAGGTGTGTTCTTTTTAAGTCTTGTATTCTTTGCATCTAATTCATATTTAAGCTTAACCTGGCTTAACTTTGTGATGGAAGGTTTTGGTGAGCTGCCAGCCTTTCTATCTAATCTTGTGATTGTGCTTTTTAGTATCTTCTATATAGCACTTCCTTATGCAACGCTTAATGTCATCGCCTTTAAGATTTCAGGTAAAAAGACTGAAGCATACCTGTGCTTCTTCCTGCCACTTGCCCTGATAGGTGGTGATTTCTATGTAAGTTATGTGCTTACAGGTTTTCCTTGGATTTTACCTGGATACTCCTGCATAGAAGGCCCTTTAAAGAACTATGCTCCATTATTTGGTGTTCGCGGTATCAGTGCTTTAATTTATGTAATATCAGGAGCTATTGCACTTACAGCTCTGCGTAAATTCCTCTATCTGCCACTTGCAGCTGCCATTCTCTTTATCGGTCTTTTTGCTGAAGGTATCAGCTACACAAAAGACTTAGATAAAAAGATTGATGTACTCATGGTTCAGGGTAATATTGAGCAGCAGGTACGCTCCCAATCAAAGAGCACAATTGAGATCTTCTCGATCTACTGGAATGAAACAAAAGATAAGATTAAACAGGATGCACTGATCATCTGGCCTGAATCTGCTCTTCCAATTCCTTTTGAATATCAAAAAGAGTTCTTTTCGAATATAAACGAAGCCTTTAATGATAAAGGAGCAAATCTTATCACGGGTTTATTCTCACTTAAGACTGATGAGCATAAGATTTACAATTCACTTGTTTCTCTTGGAAATGACAAAACCATCGATGAGAGCACTATCTACCATAAACGCGCTCTGGTTCCTTTTGGAGAGATTGTTCCATTTGCAGATCTTTTAAGACCTTTAGGTTCAATCTTTGTAATTCCAAACTCAAGCTTTAATTATGGAGAGAAAGAACAGTCTCCAATTAAAGTCCACGACATGCAGTTTACACCTGCAATCTGCTACGAGGCTATTTTCCCAGAGCTTATTGCCTCTATGGATAATGATAAGACCAACGGCATAGTCATGATTTCAAATGACTCCTGGTTTGGTCCTACCAAGGCACCTGTTCAGCATCTTAATATCGCAAGAATGAGAGCTCTTGAGCTTCAAAAGCCTATGCTTCGTGATACCAACAGCGGTATTACAGCATATATTGATAAATTCGGTGTAGTTCAAAAGACACTGCCATCAGATGTCGAAGGTGCTTTAGAAGTAACCTTTACACCTGCACAAGGTCAGAGCCCATACTCACGTTTTGGAAATACAGGTCTTTTAGTTATAGCTGTACTGCTGCTTAGTGCAGGTATTTATCGTCTGTATAAAAAGGATGATGAACTTGATGAGAAGGTAACTTCTCTTGTAAGGCCATAGTCTGATTTGATTTTGAAAAAAGCCATAACTTAAGTTATAGTATGAACCCCATTATTGATCACATGATTGATAATGGGGTTTTGTTATGAAATTAACTTATGAAGAAAGACTTCTAGTTGTTGAAGATCATAAAAGGTACGGAACAGCTTATACTTCTAGGAAA
>JAAYPN010000152.1 GCA_012519775.1 Aeromonadales bacterium
ATGAGGAAATCAAGAAGAGGTGTAAATCTGCACCACTGATTGGAGAGTATGCATATACTTCTAACAGATACTGGAGAATGTCAAGGACTCCGCTAATCAACAAAGCCCTAAGTAAGAAAACACTGCTGGCAGAAGGATGGTTTAGTATTATTCTAGTTGAAGGTCAGAGCTAACATTTAGGCTCTAACCTTTATTGTTTGGGAAACGCCGTATGCCGAACGGCACGTACGGTGTTGTGAGAGGAGTGGGAGTAAATCTCCTCTCCTACTCGATTACTGCTACATGAAAAAGTAGTGATTTGTAGGAGTTACCATCTGATGTAATGGCATATCCCATGGCTCAATAGGGATCTTGTCTATCTTCTGAAAATCATAGGCTACACCTATGATAAGACACTCTGATGATACCTTTTTGAGCATTCTGTCGTAATAGCCACCGCCCATTCCCATTCTGTTTCCATGAGAATCAAAAGCAACTAAAGGCACAATTAAGGCATCGAACATATCTGGAGTTAAATGCTTTTCAGGATCATTTACAGGCTCTAGGATATGGTAGCGGTTTTCAATTAAATCATCGCCCTTATCAAAGCTATAAAAATCCATTATTCCTCTTTCATGAACATTCATAAAAGGAAGGGCTAAGGTATGCTTTTCAAGAAAATAATCATTTATAGGTGCAGTTGATAACTCACCGCCCATACTAAGATATGAGCCTACAACTTTTGGCGTACTGAAAAATTCGAGCTCTTTAATTTTTTCGATTACCTTAAGACCTGCAGCGTGCGCTTCCTTATTGGTAATAGTACGTCTTGTCTGCAGGATCTTTTGTCGAATTGAGCTTCGATGAGCTTTGCTTGCATACTGATCAGTCATTTTGAACCTTTTTTAAAGATGTTTGCATTTTTGATATGAACTTTTGAGCTTCTTTAGTAAAAGGAGTTTCGTTTTCTAGGTAATTATTTAAAGCGTTCTGACAGTCAAGCGCCACTAATATGGCAGCCTGAGTCGGATTTAAATTTGGATTAGAGCGAAGTATCTTACTTGCTTTATCTTTTAGAGTATCTAAAGATTTTATAAGAGATGCTTTCTGCTCTTTAGTGCAGCGCAGATTTATCTGCTCGCCAAGAAGTGAGCAGCTGACAGTGTGTAAGTTATCTGTCTCTTGAGCCATCAGATATTGCCTTTGTTGTAAGAAATAGGTTTTATATTGTCTTTATACAAATATAGCATAATCTAAATTTTTGAGTAAAAAGTAATTTTCATAAAGATATTTATGATAGGCAGTTTATGACGTGGAATTTAAAACTGCATGATATTGAAAGGAAAAAGCTGATTAAAATCTAATGCAGCCGAACTTGAGCGAAAGTAAAGGTTGAATTTATTAACTCAACTTTTGCATTTCAAAAATTGAGTAAAAACGTTAAATATTAACGGTCTAGCACCGGTTTTGCTCTTTAAAATATGATTTTTGATTATGAAGCCTTAGGTGGTATGTAAATACA
>JAAYPN010000153.1 GCA_012519775.1 Aeromonadales bacterium
AACTCCTGACTCTTTCTCTGATGGTGGCAAATGGAATAAGCTTGATACAGCTGTTGAACATGCAAAACTGATGGTAGATCAAGGCGCTACTATTATAGATATCGGCGGTGAATCCACCCGTCCTGGCGCTACTCCTGTACCTCTTCAAGAAGAACTTGACCGTGTTATTCCTGTAGTTGAAAAATTATCTAAAAACGTTGATGTGCTTTTATCTATTGATACCTCTCAGCCAAAGGTTATGGAAGAGGCTGTAAAAGCAGGCGCCCATATCTGGAATGATATTCGTGCGCTACGTCTTGATGGTGCTCTTGAGATGGCAGCAAAGCTTCAGGTACCAGTTATTCTGATGCATATGCAAGGCGACCCAAAGACCATGCAAGTTGATCCTCACTATACAGATGTTGTATCCGAGGTTAAAGATTTCCTGTTAAAGCGTGTTGATGACTCAATTAAAGCAGGTATCAAGAAAGAAAACATAATTCTTGATTTAGGTTTTGGCTTTGGTAAGTCTGCTACTCATAATTACCAGCTTCTAGATCATATGCAGGATTTCGTAGATTTGGGCTACCCTGTTCTATCAGCTCTATCAAGAAAGACTATGATTAAAGTTGCTTGCAATATTGAAGAGCCTAGCAAGCGTGTAATAGGCTCAGTTGCCGGTGCTCTTTTAAGTATTGAACGTGGTGCTCAGTTAGTTCGAGTTCACGATGTCGAAGAAACCCGTCAGGCTTTTGATGTCTACAAGGCATTATTAGCTTCACGCAAAGGATAACTATTTATGTTAGTTATTTTACTTGCCTGTGCAGTATCAGCTGTAGCTGCAGCTCTTTTATGCATGCTGCTTGGCTCTAATTTAATTAAGAAATACTCAAAATCGATATCTCTGATTGCTGTAGGATTTTTAGTTACACTATCTATTGCCCACATTATTCCTGAGGCTATGAGTGAGGCTGACCCGCATAAGATTGGACTTACCACCCTTGCTGCAATTTTAGCTTTGTCATTCTTTGAGATGCTCTTTGGTAACATCCACAATCATGGTGAAATTACCGAAAAAGGCGCTAAGAATGCCATTAAAAATGGTGCCGGTGGTATCTTATTCGGTTCATTGTTACATACCTTCTGTGACGGTCTTGTAATTGCCAGTGCCTTCTTGGCAAGCCCTACACTAGGATTTGCAGTTACCATTGCCGTTCTAAGTCATGAGATTGCTCACGAGCTTGGAGATTATGCCATTATGTTAGATTGCGGTATGAACTACAGACAGGCTTTTATTGTAAATCTTGTGGCATTCATAGGCTGTGTAAGTGGTGGTATCTGCGGTTACTTTATTCTAAGCAAAGTTCAGTCACTCATCCCTTACGCCTTAGCTCTATCAGGTGCAAGCTTTGTCTATGTAGCCTTATCTGATCTACTACCAAGACTTAGAAAATGCGACGGTAAAAAGAATATGCTGTTTAGGATCTTTTATATTCTTGTTGGTGTTGCTCTATCTTTGCTTGTAGCAAGCCATGACTAGTAAAAGTCATTTAAAGACAAAGTAAAACTTAATTTTTTATGGCCTCAATAGGAATATTGAGGCCTTTTGATTACTTTACTTTCGGGCCGTTTGAGATCTTAGTAAAATCAAATAGCTCTTTATCTAAAAGGTGGGATGGAGCTACATTCTTTAGAGCTTTAAAGACAATATCAGCTCTCTTTGGATAATCCTTATCCCAGGATTTAATCATCCTGCTCATATTAGCTCGCTGCTGATCTTCACCCCAGCCGCATAATCCTTTTTGTAAGAGTGGATACTGCTTTATTTTTGATAAGGTAATTAAATCGCGCTCACGGCAGTAGATAAGTGGTCTTATCACGGTAAGATCATCTTTATCATTTCTTAAAATAGGTGGCATTGCCTTCATCATGCCAGCATAGAACAGGTTTAAAAAGAAAGTTGCCAGACTGTCATCACGGTGATGACCTAAAGCAACTTTATTTGCACCAATCTCTCTTGCAAATGAATACAGAAAACCGCGTCTTAGACGTGAACACATTGAGCAGTATGGCTGACCTTCTGCAACCTTTTCTTTACAGATCTCATAAACGGGTCTTTGCAGCATGTGATACTCAAGACCAACCTTCTTTAAATGCTCTTCAAGTAAGTGCTCTGGTGATTTTGGAAAACCTGAATCAATGTGAACAGGGATCAGAGTAAAATCAATCGGTGCCGATCTCTTTAATGATAGAAGCATATCAAGAAGCACATAGCTGTCTTTACCGCCTGACATACATACAAGGATCTTGTCGCCCTCTTCAATCATGCCATAATCACCTATCGCATGACCTACCTTGCGGCGTAATCTCTTGAAAAGCTTATCAGCTTTATATTTTTCCTGCTTATCCTCAATATTAAAGTAAGGGCTGACATTACGTGCGTATTCATCAGCCTTTTGAGGTAAATTTGTATCGTTTTGCATCTTTTTTATGGTATCGATTTTGATGGTTTTGTAGTTGGAATGTGTCTTATTACACTCTTTGGAGTGATAACAACAACGTCACAATCCAAATTATCGGTTATTCTCTCACAAATATTGCCAATAATTGCTGAGGCAATGCCTTGTCTTGCAGCTGTTCCTATAAATAATGCTGTAGGCTTAATCTTCTGACAGCAGTCAACAATCACATCCTCAAGTGAGCCTTCTTCAATATGACAGTTTGCTGAGCTTACCTTATGACGTGATGCAAAATCTAAAGCCTTCTGACAGCTCTCTTTTACATTTTCATCATAAACACAATCAGGAGTATAACCTGGAACATCCACAGCTACAGGTGGCATAATAGGTGTGATTGCGTTGATTAGCGCTATCTTGCTGCCTGTAAATTTTGCAAGTGCCTGAGCTTCACGCAGAAGACTAAGATTTAAAAGATGTGTAAACTCATCATCAGGTGATGTTAAATCAACTGCAACAGCAATTGTACCTGACGCTTCCCAGAGATGATCTTTGGCGATACATACAGGAATTGGAGAGTTGCGAAGCATCTGCCAGTCAAGTGGTGTAAAGAACACTGAATCTAATAATCCGTGGATATCAGAACCTTTGATAATAATATCGCAGCATTCATCTTTTGCAAGAGATACAAGTTCCTTTCCCACATTGCGAGAATAGATAACCTTCTTATCAATTTTAATGCCCATGGCACTGATAGAAAGATATGCATCAAGCCACTTTACATTCTTTTGATATCTTTCTTTTTCAAGCTGCTTTTTATCAATAGATAAAAGTGAGGTGAAACTCCATGGCTCTTTCACTACAGGTAAAACAGCTATGATTTTTACTTCATCATCAGTCTTGTTTGCCTTTTTATGGGCAACAGCATAGTTATATAAAGCGATACCGCGCTCTAAAGCTGGCTGTCGTAGCTGACGAGGTTCAATTACCACGAGGATGTTATGAAAACTTTTCATAACGCTGTCTCTCCATTCAATGTCCAGTTTTGTCTTTTTATTATTCTTTATAAGAATAAGAGCTTATTGAGTGCAATAAGTTTCTACTTTTTTATTTAATTTTTTCCAAGCGCTTTTCACTTTTCTTACATAGCGATTGTGAATGGTCTGATTTACCGAATAATGGTAATGATAATTACCAACTCCAAGCCAGATCTTTCCATTGGCCTTTTCAATCTCGCGCCTTAAAAGATAGCCCATTGCCCATATATTGTGGCAGGGTTTACTTTTTATATCATTTTTAGTTAAGCTGAATTTACCAAGTTCTTTAATTCTTACATCATTGATTTGAGCAGGTCCGCAATCCTGAGTACCATTCTTGTTAGTACGGCATTTACCGTTAACAGGACCTCTCTCCACATGGAGCATGGCATATAAAAGCTCTTCAGGTAAATCAAACTGATATGCAGTCCAGGCAATACAGTTTCTTACATCCTTGTATTTACTCATGACACCGTTGCTGTAGGCTACATCACGCCAATGTGTGGCATTGCCATGACACTGCATCTGCACAGCCTGTGTATTCAATGAGAATACTGCAAAGACTACAGTAAGAAGCTTAATGCATCTACTGATTATCATTTTCCTTTATACCCCTGACCGCCTCTACAAGAGAGTTCTCAACTTTGCTCAAATCCACATTGTCAAAACGCACAATTTCAGCACTTGGATTTGCCTTTGGAACCTCATGGATTTTAGGATAAATATATCCATTAGCGTTTGTGTAACTTTTTACTTTTACTGTATTGATAATAGTATTGATGGCAATACCCTGTCTATCTAATTTTACAGGAGTTAAAGTAAATAAAAGAGGTGTATCATAGTTGTTTAGCTTTACCACCATGTTAGTTGAGGTGGCACCATAATTCTGCTTAATTAAAAGCTCTGATGGAGATGCGGTGATCTCACTTACAAAGCCCTGATTCTCACAGTCAACAGATGCTATATCCCATGGTACACCGTCAAGATCATAAAAACGGACAATGCTAGCACCATAATTTGGTACACCAATGGCAGCTTTTGAAGAATATACAGATGACAGCCTCAAGATACCTGCACTGTCATCGCCTGGTACAAATGGAGCTGACTCAATCTCAACATTCTCAATTAAAGGAGCTAGAGCATCATTCTGCTCAGTTTTATTCTCATTTAACTGAGCCTGTGTTCTGAATTTGGTTAAGGTATCAGACAACTCAGGAGGAGGTGCAGGCATAGTAATAGCAACGCAGCTAAGCGGCATCATTAAAGCTGATAACAACCATCTTTTAGGATTGATTTGTAACATTGGATTTACCTGATTATCATCTTTTTAAAAGCCTGATTTTCTATTCTGCTTTAGTATTTTTATTTGCAGTTTCAGCCTTAACTTTAGCATCTTCTATCTTTGATAAAAGACGCTTGTACTCATCACAGCCCTTTGATGATCCTAAGGTGCAGGATTTATTAAAAAGCTCAAGACTCTGGTTTAAATCAAGTTTAGTACCAAATCCTGATTCTGACATCTTGCCTAAAAGCATACAGCCGTATGGTTCATTTCCATCGCAGGATTTTGTAAATAACTCAACTGCCTTTTCAAGATTGCGTCTTACGCCCATAGCACGTGCATGCATTGTTCCTAGCACTGAACATGAGAATAAATCATCAGCATCACAGGCTTTTGAAACGTAGTAGTTTGCCTTTGAGTAATTAACCCCCACACCCTTTCCTGATAAATAGGCCTCGCCCAAATCAGTACATGCACCTATAGAGCCTAATTCGCAGCCACGCTCAAGTAAGGTTAAACCTACTAAGGTATCCTTTTGAACGCCATCGCCATCTACATATAAAGTGCCTAAGACATAGCAGTTATCAGCATCCCCATCATTACAGCTGTTCCGCAAGGTATCAAGGTATGATTTATCATTTGAGCTATCCTGCGCATGTGCGTTACTTAAACTGCTTAAAGCTAATAATAAAGAGCAGGATGTTTTTAAAAATAAATTTTTCATATCAGTCTTTTTAAAAGTAAGTCTAGGCCTTATAAGGCAAATCTGTCCTGTATTTTAGCATATTTTTCTAAGGCAAATTATGCGTAAAACGCAAAAAGGCATTGCCTGTCAATAAAGCAACGCCTTTACGTGGAGTACTATGTTTTTTATGTTTGCTTATAAGCTTAGTCTTTCCAGATCTCTTGAGCTATCTCTTTTACTAAAGCAAGTTTCTTCCACTGATCTTCAAAAGTAAGCTTGTTACCGATTGCATTTGATGAGAAACCGCACTGTGGACTTAGGTAAAGTCTATCTAGAGGTACGTACTGAGAAGCCTCTAAAATTCTCTTTTTAATTTTCTCTTTATCTTCAAGCTCTGGACGTTTTGAGGTGATTAAACCTAATACCACTTTCTTATCTGGTGATACATATTTCAATGGTTCAAAGCCACCTGATCTTGCGTCATCGTACTCAAGATAGAAGGCATCAACATTCTCCTTATCAAATAAGAATGGAGCGATTCTATCGTATGGACCAGTTGCAGCATATGCTGACTGATAATTACCGCGGCATACATGAGTGGTAATGGTAACACCATCTGGCTTACCTTCAATTGCAAGGTTGTTTACCTTTAAGAAGGTATTAGCCTGTGCATCTACGCTAACGCCTTTACCTACTTTTTTCTCCCAGTAGTTCTTGTCAACGATAAGCCCCCAAGTACAGTCATCAAATTGAATGTTTTTACAGCCGGCATCTGACAGCTCTTTGATTACTGTTCTATATGCCTTTGCAAGATCTTCAATCAAATCGTTTAAATCTGGATAAACAGCATTGGTCTTAGCTACGTTATCAGCTCTTAAAAGCTCAGATAAAGTCTGAGCAGGAGCAGGAATTGTCTGCTTTGCAATGGTGTTTTCATCCTCAAACTGTTTTACAAACTTAAAATGCTCAACAAATGGATGATTCTCACCAGAAATCTTTCCTTCAATTTCTACAGAGGTGTGATAGGTTTCAATACCGTTAAAATAGTAGCCGTGGTTAAGCTCAATACGCTTGATTCCATTTAGCCCCCACATAAAATCCAAATGCCAGCTGTGACGGCGGAACTCGCCATCAGTAATCACATGGTAACCTGCATTTTTCTGCTCTTTTACAAGCTTAGTGATTGCCTCGTCTTCAACCTTCTTTAATTCTTCATAGCAAAGTTCTTTTTTCTCATATGCGCTTCTTGCATCTAGTAAAGCCTGAGGACGTAAAAAAGAACCTACATAATCGAATCTGAATGGAACTGATAACTTTGACATTTAAATTTCCTCGCTGCTGATATTTTTATTTTTGGTATCTTTGGAAAATTTCCATGTGCTTATGATTACTTATTTTTAAATATCACGCTAATTCTATTTTTATATCATTAGATATAGCTATTTTCTATATGATAAAAATGCAGGTCAAATAAATTATTCAAAAGAGTGTTTTCTAAGGACTCATGACAAAATAATCTGAGACTTTATATAGCTAAAAAATTGAGCATTAGCCCATTTTTAATGTAAAATAGCAAAATTAAATTTTGAAAATCATATAGAGGAATATTTTGATGAGTGCACTAGTTCTAGGTCACAAGA
>JAAYPN010000025.1 GCA_012519775.1 Aeromonadales bacterium
AATGATTTATATGTAAAAGCAAAAAATTATAAATTTATCGGCAACGCTGAGGATTTGGCATCCTTAAACCTGTCAGATACTCTTTACTCATTCACAGGTAAGCCTATACTGCTACGATTTTTCGTAGCTCAGATTATCAGAGCAAAATCATGCTCTGTAATTTATGCAGGCTCTAACACTCAATGCAGAAATCTATCACAGGCAGTTCTCTATAAAGAGATGAACTATGACAAGAACAACTGGCAATTGATAAAACTTCTGAGCGTAAATGAAGAATCCATGATTCAAAAGGTTTGCGAAGGTATCGATTCTCTTGTAATCAAGGACAACAGAAACTTTGTAGTAATCCTTGATTTAACCTCATATACAAATCTTGACGCACTAGCAATCCTTGAGCAGGTTTCAAATAAAGTGGATCTATTTAATGTTCCTGTTATTGCCCTAACTAATGAGCAAATAGCCGACAGCGCTCAGGCTTTATCACTTCAGAATATCGTGGTTACACACCATGAAAATGGTGATTTCAAGTGTGTAACCAACTCTAATACAGGAAACGAAATTTCCTTTATGGTCTACAAGCAAAACTAGTATGAGATTAAATGACGCTCAACAGGAAGCTGTAGATTACATTTCTGGACCGTGCCTGGTTTTAGCAGGCGCAGGTTCAGGAAAAACAAGAGTAATTACTACTAAGATTGTAAGCTTAATCCACGATCACTATATCCGCCCATCTAGCATCTGTGCACTTACCTTCACAAATAAAGCTGCAGCAGAAATGCGCGACAGAGTTAAAGCTCAACTTGGAAACGATATTGCTCAGGAAATTACCATATCCACATTCCACTCTTTAGGATTAAACATTCTAAAAGAGGAATATATTCATTTGGGTTTGAATAAGAATTTCACCTTATTTGACCAGTACGACAGCTTAAAACTTATCAAAGATATTATTCGAGAAAAATATTCTCAGCTGCTTGTAGATAACTCTGAAAAACAGTTAATTGAAGATATAGCGGCAGATATCAGTAACTGGAAGACAAATCTTCAGCGACCTGAAGATATTGAGCCAAAGACCATCAGAGCTCAGATCTATGAAGCTTACCAGGCTTATATTCAGGCTTGTAATTCAGCAGATTTTGAAGATTTAATCTTCAAGACTACTCTACTTTTACGAGATAATCCTGAGGTTCAGAAAAAGTGGAATGAACGATTCAGATATCTTTTAGTTGATGAGTATCAGGACACTAACGAAACTCAATATCAGTTATTAAAATTTCTTACAAACAAGTACAAGTGTTTTACAGTTGTTGGCGATGATGACCAATCTATCTATGCCTGGCGTGGAGCCCGACCAGAAAACATTAAAGCATTGAGTGAAGATTATCCTAATCTTAAGGTTATCAAGTTAGAGCAAAATTACCGCTCTACTGAGCATATTCTAAATTGTGCGAATAAGCTTATCTCAAATAACGAGCATATCTTTAATAAGACTTTATACACAAAGTCCAATGAAGGCTCAAAAATCCAGATCATGGAGCTGAGAACCGAATCAGACGAAGCTGATAGAGTTGTACAGCTTATTCTTGCTCATCAGTTCAGAAACAGAACTGAATGGAAAGATTACGCAGTTTTATATAGAAGTAATTCTCAATCAAGACCTCTTGAAAAAGCTTTTAGAGAAGCAAGAATCCCTTGCTTCATTTCTGGTGGTACAAGCTTCTTTGAACAGGTGGAAATCAAAGACATGCTAAGCTGGTGTCGAGTGATTTGTAATCCATATGACGATATGGCTCTACTTCGTGTTATCAATATCCCAAGACGAGGCATCGGACATGAAACCATCAATACTCTGTTTAACCATGCAAAGGCAATTGGGAAATCCCTATATGAATGCGCCATCAACCCGAATGTTACAAAAGAGCTGATACCAAAGCAGAAAAATGCATTATCAGATTTTGTAGTCCTACTTACAAAATTGAGAACTCATATCTTAAACAAATCAGACATTGAGCTTGCAGAGAATCTCCCAGAGTTGATTGGTTACTTTGCTTATATCAAAGCTAATACGGAAAGTAAGATTGCTGTTGAAATCAAGACTAAAAACGTCAAAGTTTTAACAAGCTGGATTACAGATTTACTTAATGGAAAGAAAGGAACTAAGGCAAGAAACTTCATTGAAGCTGTAGATAGACTCGGGCTTCGTGAAATGATGGATCGCAAAAACGATGATCAGGATAATAATGCTGTGCAGTTAATGACACTGCATGCATCTAAAGGACTCGAATTCCCTTACGTTTACCTCATTGGCATGGAAGAAGGCTCTCTTCCACATAAAAACTCATTACCATCAGAAGAAAATCCTGATAACGACAACGTAGATGAGGAGCGACGCTTAGCTTATGTGGGAATCACAAGAGCAAGAAAACAGCTTACTATAACCTTATCAAGAGAAACTTTAGGTAGAAATGGTGTACCAAGTGCTATTGCACCAAGTCGCTTCTTAAAGGAATTACCTGTTGAGGATATTGAGTATTATCCTTTAGGAGCATCTTTAGAAAGTTCTAGAGAACAGTACATGTCAGACTTTGATGAAGCTTTAAAACAGCTTGAAGCTATTCTTTAATTATCTCAAATCCAAAAAGACAAATTGCTCCTTCAATAAAAAATGGGCTAGAGTTTTACCTCTGGCCCATCTTCTCAATTAAGTAAAACTAGTATTAGTTATTACCTACTGAAACTTTCTTCATGTCAGACATGTAAGCACGTAGCTTGTGACCTACAACCTCGATTGGGTGGTTGCGGATTGCTTCGTTAACCTTGATTAGCTCAACGTTATCTACGCAGTTATCACCTGCTAGAGACTCACCGAATACGTCTAACTTCTGCTTAGCCATGAAGTCCTTTAATAGAGGAATTGCAGCATTAGCAAATAGGTAGTCACCGTACTCAGCAGTATCAGAAATAACAACGTTCATCTCGTATAAACGACGACGAGCGATGGTATTAGCAATTAGAGGTAACTCGTGTAGAGACTCATAGTATGCTGACTCTGGGTAAATACCAGACTTAGTCATGGTCTCGAATGCTAATTCAATACCAGCCTTAGCGAAAGCAACTAGTAGAGTACCCTTATCGAAGTACTCTTGCTCAGTGATCTTAGTATCACATGCAGGAGCATTCTCGAATGCACACTTAGCGTAGTTCTCTCTCCAGGTTAATAGGTTCTTATCGCCATTAGCCCAGTCTTCCATCATTACACGTGAGAACTCACCGCTCTCAATATCATCCATATGCTTGTGATATAGATCCTTCATGATGGTCTTTAATTCTTCAGCTAAGTAGAAAGCCTTAATCTTAGCAGGGTTTGATAGACGGTCCATCATGTTAGTGATACCGCCCTGCTTTAGCGCCTCACAGATGGTCTCCCAACCATACTGTAATAACTTACATGCATATGCTTTGTCTGCGCCTAAAGCAACTGCGTGGTCGTAGCATAGAATTGTTGCAGCCTGTAAAACACCGCAAAGAATTGTCTGCTCGCCCATCAAGTCTGACTTAACTTCAGCTACAAATGATGAACGTAAGCAACCTGCTCTATCACCACCTGTACCTGATGCCCAAGCCTTAGCATAATCCCAGCCTTCGCCGTTTGGATCGTTTTCAGGGTGAACAGCTAGAAGTGTTGGAACACCGAAACCACGACGGTACTCTTCACGAACCTCAGTTCCTGGAGACTTAGGAGCAACCATAACAACTGTTAGATCCTTACGAACCTGCATGCCTAACTCAATCATGTTGAAACCATGTGAGTAACCTAAAGCAGCGCCGCTCTTCATTAAAGGTTGAACAGCATTAACAACAGCCTCGTGCTGCTTATCTGGAGTTAAGTTGATAACTAGGTCAGCTGTAGGAATTAACTGCTCGTAAGTGCCAACTTTGAAACCATTCTCAGTAGCTCTCTTGAATGATGCTCTCTTCTCATCGATTGCACTCTGACGTAATGCATAGCTTACATCTAAACCTGAATCACGAAGATTTAAACCCTGGTTTAACCCCTGAGCACCACAACCGATAATAACAATCTTCTTACCCTTTAAGAAATTGCAACCATCAGCAAACTCGCTACGATCCATTAGCTCACAACATCCTAGTTGTGCTAATTTTTCACGTAAATTCAATGTATTAAAATAATTGAAATTCGCCATTTTTAACCTTCAACAATAATGAAAAATAACAAAATTTGATTTACTCTTTAGTAAGTGCTTTTAATAATAGCAG
This sequence comes from Aeromonadales bacterium, assembly GCA_012519775.1. Lineage (GTDB taxonomy): Bacteria > Pseudomonadota > Gammaproteobacteria > Enterobacterales > Succinivibrionaceae > Succinivibrio. The sequence goes on from JAAYPN010000025.1 coordinate 4,279, forward strand.
AAATTTTATAAAATGGCACATGTTTTCTTATATATTGCAATTTTTGCAATATAGTTCAATTTCTTCTAGGTATATAAAAGTGATAGATTTAAAAGATGCAGCTACGTTTTTAAGGTTATGTGAGACCTCAAACCTTACCAGAACTGCCACCTTATGCAATGTAAGCCCATCTACTTTAAGCCGTACTTTAAACAAACTAGAGCGCGATTTGAATGCAAAGCTTTGCATCAGAGACAAGAAAGGTATTTTCATTACTCAGGCAGGCAGAAAGTTTGAAGAGTTTGCTAGAAAAACACTTAATGAGTTTGCAACATTAGAAAATGAATTAGATTCAGGCGAAGGCAGTGTAGACGGAATTGTTAAAATTTACTGTTCCGTTACAGCTTCATATCTGTTCATTCCAAGACTTTTAAATGAATTGCATCTGACTGCACCTAATCTTGAGGTAAAGCTTGAAACAGGTGACCCTGCTGATGCACTTCATAAATTAGAAGAAGACGACATCGATTTTGTAATCAGCGCACTTCCAAGTGAAGTTCCAAGCAATATTCAGAGTGTTGATTTAGTAACATTCCCGCTGATTCTTATAGCTCCTAAAAAGCCTCGCTTCAGTACAGGTACCGACAATAACACTTCTTTAGATTTGAGTGAGGTTCCATTTGTAATGCCTGAAAAAGGACAGTTACGTTACGAGGTTGAAAAGTTCTTGCAGTCTCAGGAAATCAGCCCTCATATTTATTCTGAGATTTCTGGCCATGAGGCTATTGTTTCATTAACAGCTTTAGGTTTTGGTGTTTCGGTAGTTCCTAGACTTGTTTATGAAATTTCCCCATTTAAGAATGAAGTAACTGTTATAAAGGAATTACCTTGGTCAAACTTTAGAGTTGCGCTGTGCAATCTGAAAGACAAATCCAAGAAAAAGACAATTAAAGTTGTTCATGACTTAGCTAAGAGACTTGCTCCAAGCTTTAGCCCTGATCTAACAAGAAGGCGCACTGATGTAAACATCTAAGCTACTTTATGTACATTTATTAATTATGAGATAAACAAAAAAAGTAGTATCATTAGGAAGCGTTTAGACTTTAGATATTAAGTTATATTTCTACACTTAAATATTGAAACAAAGTGTAAACAAATTCAGCAGAAGCTAACAGTTCTTTTATAGAAGGTCTTACCTTCTATTGATTCTTAATAAAAGTACAGATTATTAAGATCCCTTTACACTTTTGAGTTGAACAGATTCTAATTTAAACCAGGAGAACACTAAATGTTTTACGGTATTAACCCAACCCAAACAGAAGCTTGGAAAAAGTTAACAGCTCACTTTGAGGCAAACAAGAGCAGAACTTTAAAAGATCTATTTAATCAAGATAAAGATCGTTTCGCTAAGTTCGCACTAGAAATTGCTAACGGTGATATCGTTGTTGATTATTCAAAGAACATTTTTGATAATACAACCTTAGATTTATTACTAGAGCTAGCTGAAGAGACCAAGTTAAAAGACAACATCGAAGCTATGTTCAACGGCGAAATCATCAACCGTACTGAAGGCCGTGCTGTTCTACACACTGCTCTACGTAATTTCTCAGACAAGCCTGTTCTAGTTGACGGTAAAGATGTTATGCCAGGTGTAAAGGCTGTTCTAGACAAGATGAAGACCTTCTGCAACAAGGTTATTTCTGGTGAGTGGAAAGGTCATACAGGTAAAGAGATTACTGATATCGTAAACATCGGTATTGGCGGTTCAGACTTAGGACCTGTTATGATCACTGAAGCATTAACTCCATATCATTCAAGACTAAAGGCCCACTTCGTATCAAATATTGATGCAACTCATATCGCTGAAGTTTGCAAGAAGTGCAACCCTGAGACCACTCTGTTCTTAATCGCATCAAAGACCTTTACAACTCTAGAGACCATGACAAATGCTCATACAGCACGTGAGTGGTTCTTAAAGACTGCTAAAGACGAGAAATTCATTGCTAAACACTTCGTTGCTCTATCAACAAACGAGAAGGGGTGCGTAGAGTTCGGTATCGATCCTGCAAATATGTTCGAGTTCTGGGACTGGGTTGGAGGCCGTTATTCATCATGGTCAGCAATCGGTCTATCTGTCGCTCTAGCTTGTGGCTTTGATAACTTCGAAGAGTTTTTAAAGGGTGGTTACGAGTACGATTGCCACTTCAGAACTGCTCCACTAGATAAGAATGTTTCTGTAATTCTTGCTTTAATCGGCATCTGGTACAACAACTTCTACAAGTTCGAAACTGAAGCAATTCTTCCATACGACCAGTACATGAGCCGTTTCCCAGCATACTTCCAGCAGGGCAACATGGAATCTAACGGTAAGTATGTTGATAGAAACGGTAACAAGGTTGACTATGAAACCGGTCCTATCATCTGGGGTGAACCAGGCACTAACGGCCAGCACGCTTTCTACCAGTTAATCCACCAGGGCACTAAGATTATTCCTTGCGACTTCATCGCACCAGCACGTAGCCACAACGCAATCGGTGACCACCACGTTAAGCTACTATCCAATTTCTTCGCACAGACAGAAGCATTAGCTTTTGGTAAGACTAAAGAGCAGGTTATTGCTGAATTCGAGTCAAAGGGCAAGAAAGAGAGCGAATACAAAGACATCGTTCCATTCAAGGTATTTGAAGGCAACAGACCTACAAACTCAATCCTTGTTAAGGAAATCACTCCACGTACTTTAGGTATGTTAGTCGCAATGTATGAGCACAAGATCTTCGTTCAGGGATCAATTCTAAACATCTACTCATTCGACCAGTTCGGTGTTGAGTTAGGTAAACAGCTTGCATTAAAGATTATTCCAGAGTTAGAGTGCAAGGATGAGATCTCTTCTCATGATAGCTCAACCAACGGTTTAATCAACGCTTACAAGAAATTAAAGTAATTTAATTTTCTAAAATAAAAAATTAAATAAGCCCCTTTTTTTCTACTAAAAAAATAGGGGCTTTTGTTATTTATTGCTAAAATATAACAAACATTTTCTTGTAGATTTTAAGATGAAAGAACACGATTTAGATTACATACCACTCCACGTAAGATCATGCTATTCAATCAATGATGGTCTTCAAAACGTTGGTCCTATCATAAAGAAAGCCGCAAAATTAGGCTTCCCTGCAATTGCTCTAACTGATTTCAATAATATGGCAGGCTTCGTAAGATTCTACAATTCCTGCTATGGAGCCGGTATTAAACCAATCATGGGCGCCGATCTACAAGTAAAAGAAAATACAAAACCTGGCGATCCTGAATCTATATTTACAGTTACTCTGCTTGCAATGGATCGTGAAGGTAAACAGAATTTATATGACATCCTGTCAGATGCATGGGTTAATACAGGAAGCCCTGATATTGCCGATGTCTGCGCAAAAGTTGAAGATTTATGGAAATACTCTAAAGGAATTATTATCCTCAATGGCTTTAGAGGAGATATTGCGCATTTTATTCAGGCAGATGAGAAAGAAAAATTACAGGAAAGAATAGAAAACTATAAGAAATATTATGGTGACAGATTCTGCTTTGAAATTACCAGAACAAACCGTGAGGGCGAAGGTGAATTTGAAGTAGCAGCATTAGACCTGTGTGTTAAGCATGGATTCTTCCCGGTAGCTTCAAATGATACTAGATTCTTGTGCGGACCTAAGGAAGTTCCTGCTGACGGACTCACAGATTACTACGTGCATGATATTCGTGTATCAATTCAGCAAGGTGTGCAAAAAGGTAACAGGGAAAATGCAAGAACATATTCTCCTGAGCAATACTTAAGATCTCCAGAAGAGATGAGAGTCCTCTTTGCTGATATTCCTGAAGCCTTATCAAACACTCGAGTAGTTGCAGAGCGCTGTAACGTTGAAATTGAGTTAGACCATCCTCGTCTTCCTCGTTATGATACAGGTGAATTATCAACAGCAGACTGTTTAAGGCAGAAAGCACACGAAGGCCTGGAAAAGCGTCTTGAATTCCTGTTCCCGGATAAAAAAGAAAGAGAAGAAAAAAGGCCTATCTATGAAGAGCGTTTAGAGACAGAACTTAACGTTATTATCAGCATGGATTTCCCAGGATACTTCCTTATCGTGATGGAATTCATTCAATGGTCAAAGGCGCATGGTGTACCCGTAGGTCCAGGACGAGGATCAGGCGGTGGTTCTCTTGTAGCTTATGCACTTACTATTACTGACTTTGATCCTTTAAGATTTGACTTACTATTCGAAAGATTCTTAAACCCAGAACGTGTTTCCATGCCTGACTTTGACGTTGACTTCTGTCAGCGAAAGCGAGCTCTGACACTACAGCACGTGGTTGATCACTATGGTCGTACTGCGGTATCTCAGATTGCTGCATTCGGTACATTAGCACCAAAGGCTGCTATTCAGGGTGTAGGCCGTGCTATTGGCGTTCCATTAGGACAGGTTCGAAGAGTTGCAGGTTATATTCCTGAAACTCCAGGAACATCTTTTAATGACTGCTTTGGTATTGGTAAAGGCGGAAAACAGGTAGAATCAGTATCCCCTGATTTTTTAAATTTCTACAATCAGGCAAAACTCAATGACGATAAGGAATCAGTTGAACTTATCGACGTTTCAGTGAGATTAGAAGGCGTTATCAGAAGTATTGGTAAGCACGCAGCCGGTGTTGTTATATCACCTACAAGAATCGCCGAATTTGCGCCTTTAATGCTTGATTCTGACGGTAACCCTATTACTCAATACGATAAAAAAGACGTTGAACACGCAGGTCTTGTTAAGTTCGACTTCTTAGGTTTAACTACCCTGACCATCATCGATGATGCAAAAGAAATGATCGATGAAATGCTAGCAAGAGAAGGAAAACCTCCTATAAACATTGCTGCAATTCCATATGAAGACGAAGCATCCTATAAGATGATTCAGGAGACTGAGACTACTGCAGTATTCCAGCTTGAATCTACAGGTATGAGAAAGCTCATTGGTAAGATGCAGCCTGATAGATTTGATGATCTTGTAGCTCTTGTAGCGCTGTACCGTCCAGGACCTCTTAATTCTGGCATGGTTGATCACTTCGTTGAAAGAAAACACGGTCGTGAGCCTGTAGCCTACCCACTAGATGAAGCGCAGGATTTGGATTTAAAACCAATTCTTGATTCAACATACGGAATTATCGTGTATCAAGAGCAGGTTATGCAGATTGCACAGGTTCTTGCAGGATACTCTCTTGGAGGTGCGGATATTCTTCGTCGAGCTATGGGTAAAAAGATCCCTGCTGAAATGGCTGCACAAAGAGATGTATTCAACCGTGGCTGTAAGAAGAAAGGAAAAGATCTTGCAGTTATGGGAAAGATCTTCGACCAGGTGGAAATGTTTGCTGCATACGGATTTAACAAATCTCACTCTGCAGCATACGCTCTTGTAGCCTGGTGGACCTTGTACCTGAAGGTACATTATCCAGCACAGTTCCTTGCTGCAATGATGACAGCAGACTGCATGAAGACAGATAAGCTGATTGCATATATCGGTGAATGCCATCGTCTTGGTGTAAGCGTAAATCCACCAGACGTAAATAAAGGTAAATTCCGTTTTGGAGTGGACGTAGAGGGCAACGTAATATACGGTTTCTCAGCTATCAAAGGCGCGGGCGAAAAACTTGTTGACCATATTGTTGAAGAAAGAGAAAAGAATGGAGACTTTACTGATTTCTTTGACTTTGTATATCGAGTTGGTACAGGCTTTTTATCTAAATCAACCCTTGAAGCTTTAGTAAAGAGCGGCGCACTAGATAGCATCGGACCTAACAGAGCGCAGTTACTTGCATCGATTCCTATAGCAATCAAGTACGCAAATCAGAAAGCAGATAATCTGTCTACAGGTCAGTTTGACTTGTTTGCAGGATTAAATGACAGCAATGTAAAGCCTAACTACATAAAATGTAGAGATTGGTCTGACAAAGAGCGCTTATTTAAAGAAAAACAGATTTTAGGTCTATATCTTTCTGGTCACCCTATTGATGCCTATAAAACAGAAATCATCCAGTATTGCGGTGATACAACTTTAAATAACATGATCCCAGGTACCTTCAGTAAACCAAACCAGATTAAAGTTGGAGCTGTTGTTATCAGTGCTGTACCAAGAATTTCATCAAAAAGTAATAAAAAGTTCTACTCAATGGTTTTAGATGATGGTACTGCAACATTTGAGTTAATGCTATTTGACAAGAACGCTGAAGCATTCGAGAGAATTGAAAAAGAAATTAACGATAGAAAGAAAAAGAAGGCGCAAGCCGGTAAAGATGAAATTCCAGCACCACTGATTATTATTGTTGAAGGATCTTTAACCATGAATACGGATGGTTCTACAAGACTCAGAGTGCAAAGCATCAGCACACTTGAATCTTTGAGAATTTATAGAGCCCGAAAAATTACCTTGAACTTTACATCTCAGGAATTAAACGAAAAAATGTCTGAAATAGATGAAATTCTAAAGAGAAATCGAATAGATACTGCAGATGTAAACAAGCTTCTTTGCAATGCAACAAATGATGAACCTGTAATAAAAGGATGCTCTGTAAACCTAATTATTGATAACAAATTACTGTTAATCAGAGACGATAAATACCGTTTCATACCAAGCGAAGATCTTGTTGAGGGCATTAGAGACTTGTCTGGCTCTCAGAGTGTAAGAATAAGCTACTAAACCTAGCTTAAAGAGTATTCATAATCGTAGATTAGAGCTTGCACTTCTACAAGCTTTTTATTATCTAGCTGATAGAAAAAGGCATTTTTATCTTTTTTAATGGCATAGGATAGACATGCTTTTAAATCACAGTTAAAAAACTTATCCAAGCGGATGGTTTTAACCTGATAATCCTTTGATATAGAGTAGTATTTAATTTTTTTTAAATCAAAATTCACATCTATTGAGCTTACATCAACAAGGCCTCGACCAGAGACCTTAATAAGGCATTCACGAAGTGTCCATAAGGCAGTAAACAGGGTAATCTTATTATCTTCCCTATCCAAGGCCTGTAACTCATTTTCGCATAATACCCTTTTGCATAATCCCTCTAACTGACGTCTTTCCTTAATTTGCTCGATATCTATGCCTTGAGAATCTTCACCTACAGCAAGGCAAATCACATCACCACTATGGGTAATATTAAAATCAGGATAGCGAGACTCCATAAAAAAAGGTTTACCGTATTCATCAATGGAAATGAGTGGCAACTTTTCAATATTATAAAAAGACTGCAGTGCAAGCTGTAAAAGAGCGCGTCCTGCTAAAAAAATCTTACGACGTTTCTCATTGTATTTTTGAGCAAAATCATGCCAGGACTTATCTAAAGATTTAGACAAGTCAAAAGCATTATCTATCTTGCTGCAGATTACGTACATTAAGAATTACTTTTGTTTTTGTGTATTGCTGAAAAAATTACAGGATCAACGTATTTATCTGATGCAGAGTTTTCTTCATGAGGTTTTAAGTCTACGCTTTTTCCTTTCTGTTCTTCTTTAGCCGACTCAACTTTTTTCTTAAGTCTGATTAAAGGAAAAACATATTTAAAAAATAGTACACGAATTAAATACCATAGGGCAAAAAGAATTACACCAAATATAATCCCTCTAATGAGAAAATCCTGAGATAGCTCTTCATTAGTGTAACCATGAGACAATAGAACGTTACTTATGCCTTTTGGATACATAATAGAAATCCATAAAAACAAATTTGCAATAAGGAGGGATAAAATGCCAAAGCGGGTGATTTTAGGAATTACGCAGGAAATTAGAGAAAGAACAACCCAACATGAGCCAATTCCTAAAAAAAGTGTTTGTGCTAAATTAATGTTTATCATATACGAATACAATTGCTAAAATATACGTATTATTTTAGCAAACAAAGGCGATTAAATGTTCATTTCCACCCTAGATCCTGTAGCTTTTTCTATAGGAAACTTCTCTATTCGCTGGTACGGATTATTATTTTCTTTCGGTTTTATTATCGGCTATTGCATCATGCAGATGTTTTTCAGACAAAAACAATATAAAACTGAAGATCTTGACCGTTTACTGGTTTATATTTTCGTAGGAACAGTCATTGGAGCAAGACTTGCTCACTGCCTGATTTACGAACCAGATTTCTACTTATCTCACCCTGCTGAAATTATTAAGATCTGGCATGGAGGATTAGCCTCACACGGTGGTGTAGTTGGTGTAATAATTGCGGTTTTATTATTCTTAAGAAAGGCAAAATACCGTTTCTTTGATTTAGCTGATATGCTCTGTGTTCCTACAGCATTAGTATGTACAATGATTCGCGTAGGTAATTTCTTCAACTCAGAGATTTTAGGAAATCCAACCTATAGCGACTATGGTGTTATCTTTGCAAGAATTGGAGAGACTTTCCCAAGACACCCTGCTCAGTTATATGAGGCATTCGCCTATTTTGCTATTTTCCTAACCCTTTTAGGAACATACCTGTTTATAAAGAAACGCCCTGAGGGACTGATCTTTGGTTTATTGTTTACACTTGCTTTTACTGCAAGAATGGCAATTGAACCGTTTAAAGTAGAACAGGCAGATTACTCTACAGATTCCTTCTTAAATGTGGGTCAATTATTATCTATTCCATTTATCTTATTTGGTATTGCTATAATTGTTGTAGCTTCTATTAAAAATAAACAAACAGGAAAATAAAATGTCATTAGAAGTGATTATTTTAGCAGCAGGCAAAGGTAAAAGAATGCATTCAGCTTTGCCTAAGGTTTTACACAAAGTTGCAAACAAGCCAATGCTTGAGCATGTTATTGAAACTGCTTATGAATTAAACCCTAAGAGCATTAACATCGTTGTAGGTCACATGGCACAAATGGTAAAAGATATGGTGGCAACACTACCAGAGCATCTGCAGAAGATTATTACCATTTCAGAGCAGAAAGAGCAGTTAGGAACAGGTCACGCTGTAGCTTGTGCAATGCCTTCAATTGACAATTCTTCTGACGTTCTTGTTTTATACGGTGATACACCATTAACTCCAGCAAAACTGTTAAAGGCTCTTGTTGCATCTTTAAAAGACAAGGCTCTTTGCGTGCTTTCTGCAATCACTCCAACACCTTTTGGTTATGGCCGAATCATTCGTAATGACAAAGGCTTTTTAAAATGCATCGTTGAAGAGAAAGATGCAAACGATGATCAAAAAAAAGTTACTGAAGTAAACACCGGTATTATCGTAAGTAAAGCTAGTGCTTTAAATAGCTACTTAAAGCAAATCAAAAACAATAATGCTCAAGGAGAGTACTATCTGACTGATTTGGCAGGTTTAATCGCAAGCGAAAACGAAGAAAACGTTAACCTGATGATTGCACCTGATTTTGATATTCTATCTGGCGTAAATTCAAAGGTTCAATTAGCTCATGTTGAGCGTTTATATCAGAAAATTCAGGCAAATACCTTACTTGAAAACGGTGTAACACTTGCAGATCCAGCTAGAATCGACATAAGAGGTAAGTTAACCTGTGGTGATGATACTTTCATTGATATTAACTGTATATTTGAAGGCGTGGTTGAACTTGGCTCTAATGTGGTTATCGGAGCAGGTTGTGTAATTAAAAACTGTAAGATTGGCGATGGTTCAATCATCTCTCCATACACTGTAATGGAAGATTCTGTAATCAAGAAAAAGGCAACCATCGGACCATTTGCAAGATTACGTCCTGGCAATACTCTTGAAGATGAAGTTCACGTAGGAAACTTTGTTGAGTGCAAGAAATCGCATTTAGGCTTAGGCACAAAAGCAGGCCATCTGTCATACCTTGGTGATGCAGTTATTGGTAAGGATGTTAACATCGGCGCAGGTACCATTACCTGTAACTATGATGGAGCAAACAAATTCCAGACAGTTATAGGCGATGATGTCTTTGTAGGTTCCGACTCACAGCTTGTATCTCCTGTAACTGTGGAAAAAGGTGTAACCATAGCTGCCGGCACTACTATGACAAAACACATTAAACATGAGGCTAACGCTCTTATTCTGACAAGAGCAACTGCTGTTGTAAAAGCAAACTACAACAGGCCTCAAAAGAAAAAGAAATAATCTTCAATGGGCAAGCGTTAACATTCATATCTGCTACAATAAGATATGAATGTTTATAACCTATTTAGTTTTTAGGATAAAAAATCTATGTGTGGAATTGTTGGTGCTGTTGCACAAAGAAATGTATCTCAAATTTTATTAGAAGGTCTATCAAAACTTGAATACAGAGGATATGACAGTGCAGGTATCTGCTGTATCGACAACAATCAGTTACATTGTATTAAGTCTACAGGTAAAGTAAAAAACCTGAAGGAAGCTGTTAAAGAGAAAAGCTGTCCTGGTTTCACCGGTATTGCTCACACCCGTTGGGCGACTCACGGAATTCCTTCAGAAACTAATGCACATCCACACATTTGCGACAACCTGGCTTTAGTACACAATGGTATTATCGAGAATTTTGCTACACTAAAAGAAAGACTGATAGCTGAAGGTTACAACTTCAAATCTCAAACTGATACAGAAGTACTTGTTTGTCTGATTCATTCACATTTAAAAAAGGCTTCAAACCTATTAGAGGCCTTTCTTCAGGCTTTGCACGAGGTTAAAGGTTCTTTTGGCTTAGCTTTAATTGATAAGAACGATCCATCAACTCTATATGCAGCTCGTTCAGGCTCACCACTGATTATAGGTTTAGGTATTGGTGAGAACTTCATTGCATCAGACTCTCTTGCTTTATTACCTGTAACACGTCGTTTCATTTATCTTGAGGAAAACGAGATTGCAGTATTAACAACTGAAAATGTTAAGGTTTATAACTTAGACGGCAAGAAAATTGAAAAGAGTGAAATAGAATCTGATTTAGATGCAGAGAGCATCTCAAAAGGTCCTTATCGTCATTTCATGCAGAAGGAAATATATGAGCAGCCACAGTCTTTACAGAACACTCTGTTAGGACGTTTGGACAAAGATGACATCTCTTTAGAGACTGTTGTTGGCATCGATGATAGTTCATTTAAAGATATTGATGCTATTCAAATCGTTGCATGTGGTACTTCATACCATGCAGGTTTAGTAGGTAAATACTGGCTAGAGGAATTAACTAATATTCCTACAAACGTTGAAATTGCTTCAGAGTACAGATACAGAAAAGCAGTTGTAAGAAATAACAGCTTATTTATTACTATTTCACAGTCAGGTGAAACTGCCGATACCCTTGCATCTTTACGCCTTGCAAAACAGCAGAACTACAAGAAGTCATTATGCATCTGTAACGTAAACGGCTCATCTTTAGTAAGAGAGTCTGATTACACTCTATTTACAAAAGCAGGAGCTGAAATTGGTGTTGCCTCAACAAAGGCATTTACAACACAATTATTAAGTATCCTTTTACTTGCTCTTTTAATCGGTAAACAAAAGGGAGCTATCAGCCAGGCACAGAATCATGAGATCTTAGAATCCATAAGAAAACTACCTGCGCTTACTCAGGAGTTCCTGGCTTGCGATAAAGAACTTGCTACCCTGTCAGAGCAATTCTCAGGAAAGCACCACTGCCTATTCTTAGGTAGAGGAGTGATGTACCCAATTGCACTTGAAGGTGCTTTAAAGCTAAAAGAAATCAGCTATATTCACGCTGAAGGATATGCAGCCGGCGAATTAAAGCATGGCCCTATTGCTTTAATTGATAAAGAGATGCCTGTAGTTGTTGTGGCGCCTGATAATTCCCTGATTGATAAACTTATTTCAAATGTTGAAGAAGTACGCGCTCGTGGTGCTCTATTGTATGTATTTACTACCAAAGACACCCAATTTAAGGCTGATGATCAGACTAAGAGAGTAAATCTGCCAGCATGTCCTGAAATTCTTCAGCCAATCCTGTTTACCATTCCTCTACAGCTACTGTCATACCACTGTGCTGTAATTAATGGTACTGATGTTGATCAGCCAAGAAACCTGGCTAAATCAGTAACAGTAGAATAATTAAAGATTCGGTCTACGTTTTCACAGAGCGTAGACCGTTTTTATCCTAAATAATCTTCTCCAACCTTATTTCATCTACTAGATCAGTGTAAAAATAGCTTAACGAATGCGTTAAAAAACGTTATTATATGCGCGCCTAGAAAAGATTATTCAAAACAATATATTACAAGAAATGATAAATAATAAGTTATCCTTAAAGTGGTTCCTCCCTTATTCTATATTTGCCATTGCAAGAGATACCGTCTACGTATTTATTCTTTGTTTTTACTTTACATATCTAACAAAAGTCATAGGATTATCGATAAAGGTGATTCTTCCTGTTTTTATCGGAATTAAAGTTCTAGACATCATAAAGGAACCTTTGCTTGGTTACCTGATGGATTCAAGCTCTAAAAATCTCATTATTGATAAATATCGTGTCTTCATACTTACCGGCAGCTTATTTAACGGTTTATTCATCATAATGATGTTTAATCAAGATTTATATTCACATGATTATCAGCTGGCTGTAGCAACAATTCTCTTTTCTTTATGGACAGTCAGCTTTTCGGTTTACGACATTCCTTCATGGAGCATTATCTCCTCTTTTAACGCTAATAACCGCTCAAGAGAAATAGCATCAGCTGTTGCTAGAGGAACCTCTATGATTGGTTATATTTGCGCGTTACTTCTAGTTTGCTGCTATATATCTCCATCATCATTCATTAACAATATCAATCTGAGTTCTTATAATGGAATCTTCAAATACGGATCTATTGCTATTACCTGCGCTATAATTGTAAGTTCTAGCCTTTTTACCATCTTTTATAAGAGCAATATTGAAACAAATCTTCATAAAAATCTGGGTAATGCCTTTAAGGCCTTCTTCAAAAACGATCAGCTGATGATCGTCTTTGCCTTATGTACTTTCCAGCAGATCATTTTCAATATATTTACCAATGAATACAGTTTTTTTGTAAAACATATCAAGAATAGCGCACTAGCAAAGGAATCTTTCCTGTATTTACATAGCCCATGGATTATTTTCTCTCTACTTGCTTTTGTATCCTTTCCAATGCTTACAAGGCTCTTATCAAGAAAAACCGTATTCCTGATATCTATAGGGTTGCCAATTATTGGTATTACTCTGCTACTAATTCCTATTTCATTTCATGAGTTAACCTATGCAACTTTCTTTACGACTGTTGCAATCTTTACATTTGGCGTTTCATTATCCCTGGTATCAACCACTGTAATGCTGTCAGATTGTGTTGATTATGGTGAATTCAAATTTGGTGGAAGAATTGACTGCATGAACTTTTCAGTTCAGACGGTAAGCGCAAAGCTTGGAGTGCTGTTTATCTTCTTTATTAGTATTTTCTCAGTAAATTTAAATCATACCGATAAATTTAATACCGTAGAGCACTTAGATAACTTCACAATATATCTAATTGTTGTAATCAATATCTTATGTGGCATTGCAATTGGTTACATATACATGAATTATTACAAGCTACACGGAAGCTTCTTTGAGAACATCTTAAATACACTCTCATCCTTCGGTAAGAATGACTCTGAAAACAGTTTCTTCTCAAGAGCAAATTCGGTACGTTACGCCATTGATGAACATTGTGTAATTAACAATTTAGATTCTGATAATATTGATGATATTCTAAAAGTTCTAACGGACAGACTTTATCAGGTAAAAGCGATTAACTCTAAACAGGCCTTTTTAGATGGCATTTACAAAAAGCTTGAAAAGAATCCGGCAGGAATTGCCCACGGAATTGCAATTCCACATGCAAGAGGTTCTTTTGTAAACAGAAGTGCTTTATCAATTGCCAGGGTAAGAAAACCAATTGAATGTGGTGCCATCGATAATAAGCCTTGTGATTTATTCTTTTTGATTGCAGTTCCAGATGATGGTGTTTCACACATGAAAGTTTTAGGAAATCTTTCATTGATGCTGAGCATCCCCGGATTTGCTAACAAACTACGAAACTCAGGTTCAACTGAAGAAATAACAAAAAGGTTAATAGCATGCGAAAGAAATTTATTCAACTAGCAATAATTGGTGTAGTTTTTTCGTTATTCTCATTATGTGCGCAGGCACGTGACCTTATCGTTTGTGCTGTACCACAAGCATACACTGCTTTAGAGTCAATCAAAGAAATTGCGCCCGTAAGCTTTGACACCTATTATGGTATGCCTGAGGACATTGAAGCTAGAATTAACAACAATTCTGGTATTTGCTCTATTGTTGTAAGCTCAGAGGAAAAACTTCCTGTTCTTCTTGTAAGAGCAAATAAGACCACATCGGAGCAGGTAAAAAAGTTTGTAAAAGCTCCGCTTATTTTATGGACAGCTAATGAAACTCTGCTTAAGAACAACATCGATGTTATTAAGAAAAAGAAAATAAAATCTCTTGCTATTCCTAATCCACACTTAACACCGGTTGGCTTTTCAGCTCATCAGATTGTAAGCAAAAAGAATTTCCCAACAGATTACCTAAAGCACAGAATCTTTAGAACAGATCATGAATTCCAGATCTTCTCTTTAGTAAGAAGTCAGAATGTTCAGGCAGGTTTTTTAACCAAACCTTTAATTATGAGAAATGGTGCTCCATTAGGTTCATACTGGTATATTCCTGAGGATTATTACACTCCGATTTACTACTATGTAGTAAACACCTCAAAGAAAAACACTAATAGAAACAATATATTATTTAACTATATCTATGCAAATAAAGATGCATTAGAGGAGTTTGATAAAGCAGGATTTGAAAGGCTGTAAGACCCCTCTCTGTCAAACTACTTCCTAATATATAATCAGGAAAGTATAGGAGGATCTTCCATGGGATATTCAATCGAGTTTAAAAACAAAGTAGTCAGTCGAATTCTGTCTGATGAAATATCTGTAGTAG
>JAAYPN010000026.1 GCA_012519775.1 Aeromonadales bacterium
AATTCAGGAAATCTTAACTTTGGAACTTTTCTTGATTCAGTCATTATTATTCTCCTTTTCCTAGCATGAAGGAGAGACCTAATTCTTTGAAATAGCTATTTAATTCTTTATTTAATGCTTCTTCTTCTTTGTCAATTTCAGCTAATTCCTTAAAGCACTCGTCAATATTGATTTCTTCTTCTTCCTCAAAGGTATCAACATATCTTGGAATATTTAAGTTGAAATCGTTTTCCTTGATTTCTTCAAATGAAGCTAGATGAGCGTACTTCTCAATATCTTTGCGTTCTACGTATGCATTAAATATCTTCTCGATATGCTCATCAGTTAGTGTGTTTCTAGTCTTTTCTTTTTTAAAATCTTTTGATGCATCAATAAACAGAATGTCTCGATTGATATTATTCTTTTTAAGAATAATCACTGTTGTAGGAATAGATGTACTAAAGAAAATGTTTGCAGGTAAACCTATAACGGCATAGATACTTCCATCTTCGATTAAATGCTTACGGATAACACCTTCTGCGGCTCCTCTAAACAGAACACCGTGAGGTAAAACAATACCCATTACACCATCTGTCTTAAGATGGTAAAAACCATGTAATAAGAAAGCGTAATCTGCTGCTGATTTTGGAGCTAATTTTTCGTATCTTGAAAAGCGTGGATCAGTTAGTAAAGAATCAATAGGCGCCCATTTTTGACTGTATGGTGGATTCATTACTATTGCATCGTAATTGGTTGGCTCTTCTGAAGGCCAATCATTACCTAATGTATTTCCGTTATTTAAATGTTGCTGTTCTGCTGGTACCTTATGCAGCATCATATTCATTCGTGCTAAGTTATAGGTCTGATTTTTTAGTTCCTGACCATAGAATTGAATATGACGGGTGTAATCTTCCTCATCTGTTGCACCTTTATACATAAAGTGCTTTATCTGTAGCAACAATGAACCAGAACCACAGCATGGATCATAAATTGAAAATCCGTCTTTCTTTTCTCTTCCGTAAGCTACAATCTTAGAAATCAGTTTCGCTACTGGTTGTGGAGTATAGAACTCTCCTGCTTTTTTTCCTGATTCTGAGGCAAACTTAGAAATAAGATACTCATATGCATCTCCTAAAGCATCGTCATCGTACTCAGTAAAGTTAATATCAGCTAAAGCCTTGATAACTGATGCCACCATAATATTTCTTTCTTGAGGATTTTTACCTAAATCCTTCGATGTAATATCAAAGTCATCAAATAAGCCATCATAGAATGAATTCTGAGATAACTCAATTTCGCGGAATGCCTGCTTTAAATTCTCTAGTCTGAAATCACTTGTATTTATCTGGTTATAAAAAGAGATAAAGGTATATTTAGGCAAGATCAAACAACCGAAATCGGTTCTTAGCTCATCGCAAAGATCACTCCAATCTTCACCACCTTCTTTTTCACATTCTTCATAGATTGATTGAGCTTCTTCTAGACTTGAAGGAATACTGTTTTCTAGCAAATCAACAACCTTATATAAGGTTTTATCAGATAGACTCTTATAGAAAATCAAACCAAGCAAATAATCCTTATATACATCAGCTGACATTGTTGCTCTCATTTCATCAGCTGCAGACCATAGTGCGTTAAACAAATCTGTTGAGGAATGCTTTTCCATATTTAATCAAAA
>JAAYPN010000154.1 GCA_012519775.1 Aeromonadales bacterium
ATTATTCATAGTGAAAGGCTTGGGTGGTTACTTTGTCAATTTTAATTTTACTCAAACCTTTCACTACTTCAACATCTATTTGCTACAGTCTAGCAATACTAATCCCACAAGATTTTAACTTGACCCAAAAAAATGGTCAAAAAAGATGATTTTTTAGATGAAATTTTGAAAAAATTAAGCCCCGCACTTAAGGCGAGGCTCAAATTTACTCTAAAATTTTTTTAGAATGGAAGTGGGTCATCAATATCAGCATCAACTGTATTTGCAGGAGATGTAGTTGCTAATGCGTTAGGCTCCTGTAAATGTCCTTGAGGCTGGAAATGGTCCTGATATGAAGCTTGCTGTGTAGGTGTTTTTTGCTCAAATCCCTGACCATAAGTCTGGCTATGGATTTGGTTTACACCTCCATCAGATATTTGATCAGTGCCATAGGTTGAAGATTGGGCTTGTCCACCGTATAGGGGGTGGGCTTGCGCAGTTCCGGAATTGCCATAATTTGACACATTTGAATTAACTGGGGTACTCTGTGGAAAACCCTGATTTATATTGCCCTGATCATATGATGTTGAGCTACCACCATTTTTGCTACCTAACATTTGCATTTCGTCAGCAACAATCTCAGTAATTGTTCTTTTTACATTCTGTTTATCAATGTATGAACGAGTTCTTAGTTTACCTTCGATGTAAACCTGAGAACCCTTATGTAACCATTGATGAGCGATTTCTGCTAATTTGCCCCACATAACAACGCGGTGCCATTCTGCAAGTTCTGTAGTTTGACCTGTTTCAAGATTTCTTTTCATCTCATTGGTAACCATTGAGATGTTTACAACAGCAGTTCCTGAATTGGTTGTTCTAAAAGATGGTTCATCACCTAGATTACCAATTAGAATTACTTTATTAACTCCACGAGCCATAAAATTTCCTTTAAAGTTTAGTATGTTAGATAATAAGATAAATTGTTTTCTATATATTAAAGTTCTTTTTATGTAGCTTATTTGTTTTATGGCAAAAAGTGAAATTTATTCAAACTTTTTGTAGCCTTTTAAAAAAAGTTACTAAAAATTACAGAGCTAATCATACTTTAAAAAAAAGTAAAAATCTGAGAAAAATTTATGAATTGACAGAAAATAGATAAAAATTATTTTTTGTCATCAATAAATTGATAAACTTAACAAAACAGCCATAAAAAAAAGAATAAAGAAAATGGATGAAATTATAGTTCGAGGCGCAAGAACTCATAATTTGCGCAATATTTCGGTAAGTATTCCAAGAAATAAATTATGCGTTGTAACCGGTCGTTCAGGATCTGGAAAATCCTCATTAGCATTCGACACATTATATGCTGAAGGTCAGCGTAGATACGTTGAATCTTTGTCTGCATATGCAAGGCAATTCTTATCTTTAATGGATAAACCTGATGTAGACTCCATTGATGGTTTATCTCCAGCTATTTCTATTGAGCAGAAAGCCTCATCTCATAATCCACGTTCCACAGTTGGTACTATTACAGAAATTCATGATTATCTGCGCTTAATGTGGGCAAGAATCGGTGAAGCACGCTGTCCTGAGCATGGAACTGACTTAAAGGCACAGACTGTATCTCAGATGGTTGATTCAGTTCTGAACATGCCAAAGGATTCTAAGATTATGATCTTAGCTCCTATAGTTAGAGGTAGAAAAGGTGAGTATAAACAGTTGTTTTCTGACCTTTTAAAAGAAGGTTTCATCAGAGCGCGTATTGATGGTGATATCTATGATCTCTCAGAGCCACCAGCTCTGGCATTAAGAGAAAAACACAACATTGATTTGGTTGTGGATAGAATTAAAGTTAAAGATGAGATTAAACAGCGTCTTGCCGATTCTTTTGAAACTGCTTTAAAGTATGCCGATGGTCTGGCTGTGGTATGCCCAATGGACGATCATAAAAAAGAAGATGAAATTACCTTCTCTTCCCATTATTCATGTCCTATTTGCGGGTACTCAATTCCTGAGCTTGAGCCTCGAAATTTCTCTTTTAACAACCCTCATGGTTCATGTCCTAAATGTGAAGGTTTAGGTGTGATGATGATTTTAGATGAAGATAAAATCATCCCTGATAAGGAAAAGTCTTTAGCTGATGGCGCTATTGTAGGCTGGGATAAACAAAACCCATTTTACTATAAGTTAATAAATGCAGTATCCAAATTCTACAAGATTGATTTGGATAAGCCGTATAAAGATTTATCAGAAAAAGAAAAGAAAGTCATTCTGTATGGTTCCGGTAAAGAGGCAATTCCTATGGAAATTGTCTATGCTGGAGGAAAGAAGACACGCTCAAGTTTAGAACCTTTTGAAGGTGTAATTCCAAATTTCGAAAGACGTTTGCATGAAACCGAGTCTGAATATGTAAGGTATTACATATCAAAACTTATGAAACCTCTTCCTTGTCCCGAGTGTCACGGCACCAGATTAAAAAAAGAGTACTGCAACGTTTTTGTAAACAACAGAACACTACCTGAAATAAACGAGTTATCTATTGTTGAATGTAAAGCATTCTTTGATGAGATTCAGCTGACCGAGCAGGAAAGCACTATTGCCAATAGAGTTCTAAAAGAAATAAAAAACAGATTAGGCTTTTTAATTAACGTGGGCTTAGGTTATTTAACATTATCCCGTTCAGCTGAAACATTATCAGGCGGTGAAGCTCAGCGTATCCGTCTGGCAAGTCAGATTGGTGCCGGCTTAACTGGAGTGATGTATGTGTTAGACGAGCCAAGCATCGGCCTTCATCAAAGAGATAATTCAAAGCTTTTAAGTACTCTAAAGAATTTACGAGATATTGGTAACTCCGTAATTGTGGTAGAACACGATGAAGATACCATGAGAGCAGCTGATTTTATTCTAGATGTAGGTCCTGGAGCAGGTATCAATGGCGGTAAGATTGTAGCTGCCGGTACTGTAAATGACATCATGAAGACTAAAGCTTCCATAACTGGTGATTATCTTGCAGGCCGTCGTCGTATTGATATTCCATCAAAACGAATTAAACCTAAAAAAGGTAAGAATATTATCTTAGAAGGATGCTGCGGTAATAATCTGAAAAATATTGATGTTTCTTTCCCTGTAGGATGTTTTATCGTGGTTACAGGTGTATCAGGATCGGGTAAATCTACTTTAGTTAACGATACTTTAGTAAGAGTTGCTGAAAGAAAATTAAATGGAGTTACCGCCAATGATGATCCTGCTCCATACAGGGACATCAAAGGATTAGATAACTTTGACAAGATTATTTGCATTGACCAGAGTCCTATCGGAAGAACTCCTCGATCAAATCCTGCTACCTACGTAGGTCTGTTCTCAGATATCAGAGATTTATTTGCCAAAACCCCAGAGGCAAGAGCCCGAGGGTACAGTCTGGGCAGATTCTCCTTTAACGTAAAAGGGGGGCGCTGTGAGGCATGTCAGGGTGATGGTACTATTAAAGTATCTATGAACTTTCTGCCTGATGTATATGTAAAATGCGACCAATGTCAGGGTAAACGATATAACCGTGAAACTCTTGAAGTTCTATATAAAGGCAAATCAATTGCTGATGTTTTAGAGATGAATGTAGAACAGGCATATGAGTTTTTTGAGGCAGTTCCTTCAATTGCCAATAAATTAAAGACCCTGATGCAGGTTGGCTTATCCTATATTACTCTAGGTCAGGCGGCTACTACATTCTCTGGTGGTGAGGCTCAACGTATCAAGCTGTCAAAAGAGCTTTCAAAGAGAGCTACCGGAAAGACACTATATGTTTTAGATGAGCCTACTACAGGTTTGCATTTTGAAGATGTTAAATTATTATTAGAAGTATTACTGACACTAAGAGATCAGGGTAATACCGTAGTTGTGATTGAGCATAACTTAGATGTGATTAAGACTGCTGACTACCTGATAGACTTAGGCCCTGAAGGAGGAAGTGGCGGTGGCCAGGTTATTGCCTGTGGTACTCCAGAAGAAATCAGTCAGTATCATGAGTCATTTACAGGTCAATTTTTAAAACCAATTTTAGAGCGCGGTTATTAGGAGAATATAATGAGCGAACTAACAGATAAAGAGTTTGAAGCAATTCTTTCATTAAATGCTGAATATAGACAGGCTATGTTTGACAGAGTTGTTGCTGAAAAGGAAGGCCTTTATATTCTTGCTGATGAAGAAGGCCCGCTGATTCTTGAAGATACTGAAGAAGACGAGAACAACAATCTTTTTAGTATCATTCCAGTATGGTCTGATGAACGCCTTGCAACAGCATGGGCAAAAGAGTCTGGTAATGAGTCTATGAAGGCACAATTCATTACCAAAAAAGCCTGGAATGAAAGCTGGGTTCCTATGTTAAAAGAGCAAAAAAATGTCCTTTTAGGCATCATGCCTGTAGCTGAGAAGGATTTCTCAGTAGAAGATCTTGAGTGTATCTAAGCTACTCTTCCTGATATGGAGTAATTCCTTTCTTTTGGCAGGTGATGAGCAACCTTTCGCGATGCCACATCTGCCAGGCGTTAACTAAGTTCTGCCAAAGGATATATGTTCCTGGAATAATCGCTACAGTAGGGGTTAGATATGTCATCGCTACCCAGATTCCAAACAACATATTCTTCTGACCTAAGCCCTGACCTGCGCTTATTCTCTGCTTTTCAAAATTACCTAATAACTTACCTAAAGAAAACTGAACAGCAGTACATAATGCGCCGATTAAAGCCATTTGATAGATTTCAATATGCGAGCATCTTGCAGCTGCGATATTAGAGAATGTTTTAGCAGAAAGTACAAAGAGAATACCTGCCCATAAATAAAAACCGATACTTTTAGTATGATCTACTATAAATCTGTGTAGCCGAGGTAATAGCAACTTGATTACAACTGCACAGACAAGCGGTAGTACGATAATTGGGAAAATCTTATTTAAAATATTTACAAATTCTGCCAAAAAGTTTAATTCTGAATTGGTAATAAGTGGAAATAATAAGGGAATGCCAATAGCTGCAGGTAGGTTACTCAATATAATGTAGGTAGTAAGTGCTGATTCGCTCCCGCCTAATTTACCGGTAATAACTGATGCAGAAGCTGCAGTTGGCGTGATTGCGCATATTAGAGTTCCGCACAGAAATATCTCGTTTTTAGGATCACCTGTTCTGGAAATATAAAAAGCTATGATGGTACTTACGATAAGCTGAATTGCTACAAGATAAAACTGCCACTTTTTAGGCTTCATTTGTTTAAAATTAATTTTGCAGAAAGCAAAAAATAATATTATAAATATCGCTATCGCTAATGAATCGTAAATTGAGTAAGCTATTGGTTTTAATGGCGCGAATAAAGATATATAGTGGAAAAGCAAAAATACCAGGTATCCACCGCTTATAGCAATCAATAGGGTATAAGGCATTATTTTTTCTAAGATGTTTTTTAATGTCATAAGAATATAGCTTAGTAAAAAAAATCATTCTTAATATATGTATTTCGTTATCATATAGCCAAAAGAACAAAAAACAAAGGAAAAGGAAATTATTATCATGGACTCATTTAATCAAGTACTAAAAGAAAACCAGGAAAAGCTTTTAGCCATCGCATCAAAGGCAGTAAAAGAAGCTAAAAATCTTGGAGCTGATGAGTGCGAGGTAAGCATAGGTGGTGTAAAAGGCTTATCTGTATCAAGTCGTGATAAGGATGTGGAAAACATTGAATTTAATAATGACAATGGCATGGAAATTGTCATCTATAAAGATAAGAAAAGAGGTAATGCATCTACAACAGATTTAAGTGAAAACGCTATTTATGAATGTATTCAAAGTGCTGTTAACATTGCAAAATATTCAAGTCAGGATGATTGTGCAGGTCTTTGCGATCCTGATTTAATGTGTACTACTTTTAAAAACTTAAAACTAGTTTTTGAAAATAAAATTACAGCAGATGAGGCAATTAAACAGGCAATTGAGCTTGAGGAAATTGCCTTAGACAGAAATGTGCCTGGCATCAAAAAATCTGACGGTGCAAGTTTTGATGCAAGTTTTTATACCAGTGTTCTTGCTAATTCATTAGGTTTTTGCCATGCAAAATCATCAAGCTATACAAGTAAGTCTCTAATTTTATTAGGTGAACATGATGGGAAGATGCAGCGTGGAAACGGTTATTCTGTAGCAAGAGATCTTAATGATCTTTATGATAATCAGAAGGTTGTAGATGAAGCTATAGAGAAGACTGTCAGAAAATTAAATGCGCATTCTGTTCCTACAGGTAAATATAACATTATTTTTGCAAAGTCTGCAGCCTGCACTTTATGGGGAGCTCTTTCTAGTGGTATTTCAGGCGGCGCTCTTTATAGAAGAAGTTCTTTTTTGTGTGACAAATTAGGAGAGAAGATCTTTCCTGAGTTCGTAACAATTCACGAAGATCCATTTATTCTAAAAGGTCTAGCTTCAAGAAACTATGATGCAGATGGAGTCGCTGTAAAACCTTCAAATATTATTGAGGATGGTGTTCTGCAAAGCTACCTGTTAGCAACATATTCATCAAGAAAGTTAAAGTTAAAATCCAATGGACATGCAAGCGGCATTCACAATTGGATGATCTCTTTTGATAAGGAGCATACTTTTGAATTTGATGATTTGCTTAAGAATGTAGGTGAAGGTATTGTGGTCACAGATCTGATGGGACAGGGGATCGACATGGTAAGCGGCAACTATTCACGTGGTGCTGAAGGTTACTACTTTAAGAACGGTAAGTTTGAACATGCCGTTGAAGGTATTACCATTGCCGGTAATCTGAAGGATATGTTTGCTAATATGTCTGCGATTGCAACAGATGTTGATGAGCGCCTAAAAATAAAATCAGGCTCTGTGTTGATTCCAAATATGACTGTGTCAGGAATTTAGCTCTAATAAAAAAGAAAAGAGCTATACGCTCTTTTCTATATTGAAATGATTCAAAAATTACTGATACATGTAATTCAAGAACAGAACATCAATAATGATTGGCTTTCCGAATTTGTCTTTAAAGATATCTAAAAGCTTTTCTCTGCATTCAGTTCTGATTCTTTCTCTTGATTCGTTTGTAGCTACCTGAGAGAAGTCTTTTGAACCTAGAATATCAATAATAGCATCCTTAATGAGTGGTTCAACGTCAGCAATAATTGCTGAATCGCGGCTATCCTCAAGCATTAAAGCGATTTTTGCGCGAACATAATGGATTTTATCGCGTGAGTTTAATGTTGCAACGTTAGTAGTTAAATCCGGATTTAGAGTGTAGTAACCAATTTCAGGTTCAGCAGGTTCAGCTGGTGCTGCTTCTTTACTTGCTCCGTGTCCTGCAAAACATACACTGGAAAAAGTAATAAAAAGCAACGCTAAAAAGCCGTGAAATGCTCTCATTAACATAAGTCTTCCTTTATAAACTATGAGTTTATTGAACCATCTAAATGGCGTTCATCTTTTCTTCTTGCTAAAACTCTACCATTTAAAATTCTTACGTCCCTAGCACCTAATAGAGGGGTTGCGGCTCTATTAAGTTTTTGAACTTTCTCTTCATTAACGTAGATTTTTTTATCTTCTTTAATGAAAAAGTAATTGTGTCTGATAAATGTATCACACATAATCTTAAATAAGATAGGATCTGCAAATTCAGGAGAATTATTTGTGACCTCAATAGGCAATCTCTTTGAATATGTTATACATTTTTGAACAAATGTATTAACGTCAACAGTTCCGTCCTTAGTATTCTTTAATGCTGTTGCAGCTACCAGATAACGTATTAGGTTAGGGTAGATACAACGGGATAGAATATAGAATTCCTGATAACCATCTCCAGATACAAAGAGCATGTCTGCATCTCTTGTTATGTAACCTTCAATCAAGAATGTATCCATATACTTGTCAATCAGGTTATCTAAATCCTCTTCATCAACAGGAACAAATAATTCGTGTCTTAAGAAATAGAATAGAGAACGAGCATGTAAACGTACATCCTCTCTTAGAATATGGCCATTTCTTAAAATAATATTTGCAAGCAGAGCTGGCAGAGCAAACAGGTGCACAATGTTGTTCTGGAAATAAGTAAGCTGTAAGGACTGTCCATAGCTTGGTCTTACAAACTTCATGTCCTCTCCCACATCGTAGGTGCGGAATTTCTTAAGCTCAATAGCCTGTTTGATTAAGGTTAAAGTTGTAGCCGTTGGGATAGAAGGTCTTCTTTTTGGATCAACATGTAAAAGCTTTAAGTACATATCAATGCACTTTTGAAGCTGTCCTGTACTCATTGCATGATCAGGAGTATTCATGATCGCAAGAGCACACAGGTTGATACCGTTAATAGTTGCAGAATCATTTAGGTTGATAATAATTCTGTGAGCCATCTGATTTACAGTATCATTAAGCCAGACTGGTCTTCTAGTACCTGTAGGATCTATATCTTTTTTCCAGTCAGGAACATGCTTTGATAAGAACTTAGGAACAATAACCGGCTGACCAAAAGTTACATATCCACGTCCATAATTTCTAAATCTCTTAAAGATACCAAGTAACGCAACTGCACTTTCCTTCTTTTTGCTCTCACCTGTTAACTCGCGCATGTAGTTGCGTACTTCTGACACGTGCTCGTAACCAAGATAAGTTGGAATGAAGGCAATTGGTCTTTTGGTTCCTCTTAGCTGAGACTGAACAGTCATAGCAACCATACCTGTTCGTGGAGGCAGGGTTCTTCCTGTTCTTGATCTGCCGCCTTCAATAAAGAATTCTGTGGCATAACCATTTTCAAATAACATATTCAGATACTCTCTGAAAATAGTAATGTAGAATTCATCGCCCTTCATTTTTCTTCTGATGAAGTATGAACCGCAACGACGAATAATAGGTCCTACTGGGAAGAAGTTTAAGTTGTCTCCTGATGCTACCTGAGGCAGTGGTAAACCTTCATGGAATAATACGAAAGTAAGTAGGATATAGTCCATGTGAGAACGGTGACATGGGATATAGATAATCGCATGGCCGGTTTGTACTAATTGTCTTACTTTGTCAGCGCCAATGATTGTCTGACCTTCGTAAATTTTATGCCAGATATGCGCAATGATCGTGTTTAGGAATTTAATTAGTGGGTAGCGAGTATCAGCAACCATTACCTCTAAGATCTTTCTTGCTGCACGTAAATTTTCTTCAGCTGGTTTTCCATTAGTCTCTGTGGCCTGCGTAATAGCATCCTGAACAGCAGGTGTTCTCAAAATATTCTCAATAACTTCTTTTCTGTTTGGTAGTGGTTTACCGACAACAGAGCGCGCCTTTTTCATAAAAATAAGACGAAAGGTTCTGTTTAAGTCATTTGAGAAATGAGAATTGTCAAAGCGTTCTTTTGAATCGCTTATATTGAATGAACCACAGAATATAGTGCAGTTGTCTCGACCTGCAAAAGTTAGGTTAAAGAACTTTTTTATTGAAGGTGTAGCTGCGTTGATACCGTTTAAAGCCAATCTGTCGTAACCTGGGTTACGTGACCACAATACTGTAATAGGCAGAACCTGAATATCTCGACCTGTAGATTTGTAAAGGTCATACCACTTTCTGAAAGTAGGCTCTAGATCATAGTATTTTGATACCTTTGATGAGAAGAATGCTGGACTTCTTAAATAACAGACACGAGGTGTTTTCTGACCAAAAATATTGATGTCTTTAAATGGAGAAGGCAAACCTAATCTTTGTGCAGCCCTTTCAATGCACATTAAATTACCTAAAGAAGATGAAACAGTTACATATACGATTGTTTTTGTTCTATCTATCTTAATTTGTTTTAAAGGCTCGTAAGGAATGGTAGCGCATTTTGTTGTTATTCTAAAAGGCCAATAAAAGAATATTCTTAGTAATTTATTGATTAGCATAGTAATTTCTAAGTGTCTTTTTTAACACTTGCTCCTGATTTGCAGGTTATAACAAATACATGAGAACTTATTTCACAGAAAAATGATATCTTTATCTATAGTTTAGTGTATTCATCTTTTATAATCACAAAAAGCAAGAAAAAATATTGCTAATATTCTATAGGTTATGCAAAAGATCACTTTTTTGCAAAATTACATAAAAATAATTCGAGAGATTTTAACAAACTAGTTTTAATTTGAAGAATTAAAAACGGAGGTCAAATAATTGTCATTCACCAATGAAAAAGCTTCTAATTCTTCAAATGAAGTAGATTTAAAAAACACAGATTCATTGAAAACATATAAACGCTTAGTCATGATGGCAGGTTTTGCCTCAGTCTCTACAGCCGTCTTATTTATTGTTTTAAAGTTAGTTGTCTGGCTAATAAGTTCATCAACTGTAATATTTGCCTCTTTAACTGATTCTATTTTCGATTTACTTGCATCATTAGTAAATTTATTAGCATTAAAATTTTCTTTAGCGCCACCTGATAAAGAACACAGATACGGTCATTTTAAATCTCAGGCTTTAGCCTCTCTTGCACAGGCTGCATTTATTGGTGGTTCATCAGTATTACTAATCATTCATGGTATTGAAAGGTGTATTACTCCTCAGCCACTAGAGCACATGGATTATGCTTTGATAGTGTCTGTAGTAAGTATTGTCTTCACTATTTTTCTGGTTCTCCTCCAGACATATGTTTATAAACGAACTCATAGTGAGGCAATTGGCGCCGACAGATTACACTACATATCAGATATTTCTTTGAATATAGGCGTTATCATTGCTCTTGTTTTAAGTACTTATGGCTATGATTGGGCTGATGGTTTATTTGCTTCATTAATTGGTGTTTACATCATGTACGGCGCGTATATGATTGGTATGAACGCAATTCAGACTCTTTTGGATAAATCCTTGGAGCCTGACTTGCTAAAAAAAATGATTAAAATAATTTGTAGTGTCGATGGAGTAAAGTCCATTCACGATTTAAAAACTCACAGAGCAGGACCAATGATTTTTGTTCAGGCTCATCTCGTTATGGATGGAGATATGAGTTTAAGCCACGCACACGATATCGTTAATGAAGTAGAGAAATTAGTGGAAACCGAATTTGTTGATGTTGAATGTACGTTCCATATGGAACCTGTTCAATCTAGCGTAACAGATACGGTTCAGTTTGAAGATAACTTTCATTCTTAAAAGAAACTCGATATCTTTATAATTTTATCAAAACTAAATAAATAGAAAATAAGCTAAAAGACAGTATAATTTACATCTATTAGTTAATTTCCTTTTTAGGATAGTCTCATGTCTATGCAAGAAGCCAAGAGTGTTCAAGAATTTTGGCAAGAATTAGTAAACTCTTCAAAAGAGATAGTTAAAACAGAGCCTGCATTAGAGGCGCTGATGAATAAACTTGTCCTTTCTTGTAAATCGTTTGATCAGTGCTTAGCAAGAATAATCAGCAGCAAGCTGGCTTCATATGAGGTGGATAGACAGCAACTGTTTCAGGTATGCATGGAAGCCTATAATGATAAGCCAAGTATACTTGAAGATGCTGTAGCTGATGTTTATGCTGTAGCTTGTCGTGATCCTGCTTCAAGCTCTTTAGTAAGAATTTTATTATTTTTAAAAGGTCCTCATGTATTGGAGTCCTGGAGAGTATCGCAATGGCTTTGGGAAAAGGGCAGAAAAGATTTGGCATGCTTTTTACAAAGTCGTATATCTGATGTTTTTTCAGTAGATATTCATCCTGCTGCAAAATTAGGTAAAGGTCTGATGTTAGACCATGCAACAAATATCGTAATAGGTGAGACAGCAGTGGTTGCAGATACTGTATCAATGTTGCACGATGTAACTTTAGGTGGCACAGGTAAAGAGCAGGGAGATCGTCACCCTAAAGTTGGAAAAGGCGTGATGATTGGTGCAGGTGCAAAGATTTTAGGAAATATAAAAATAGGTGAAGGTGCAATTGTCGGCGCAGGTTCTGTAGTTTTACGGGATGTCCCTGCACATACAACAGTAGTAGGTGTACCCGCTCGAATTGTAGGTCGCCCTCAAATGGAAATGCCTTCTTTGGATATGGATCAGACATTATCTGGTTGTGAGCAGCAAAATGCTTCCGACCCATGTCCTGCAATCAAAGTTAAACAAATTTAAATAACTTACTCAAGTTTTGCATTTCGATTTTAACTAAAAATCGGCATTTAAATGCGGTCTAGCACCACATTTGTTGTTTAAAAATCAATTTCTTTAACTATTTAGGAACGATGGTATATTAGTAGGGGCTAGTA
>JAAYPN010000155.1 GCA_012519775.1 Aeromonadales bacterium
TAGTCTAGTTGAAGGTCAGAGCTAATATTTAGGCTCTAACCTTTTATTGTTTGGGAAACGCCGTATGCCGAACGGCACGTACGGTGTTGTGAGAGGAGTGAGAGGTAATCTCTCCTCCTACTCGATTATTAGCGCAGAGACAATTTCATCATAGGATCCGCTGCTTTTAAATCTCTAAATATAAATATTTCTGTGACACAGACAAGATCCATTATTTCATTGATAATTTGTCAATGAAAGTCAATTTGTGGCTCCATTGCGTTTGGATTTGAAATTTGGGTGTGTTTGAGAGGAAGGAAAAACTCCTTGTAAAGTTTTTCCTTCGATTGATTAGAAATTAGTATGGATCAACTTCGTCTTCTGGCTTTTCAATACCACTTATCATCTGTTGATAGTAGTCTAAAGCTGAGTTGTCAGGATTCATCATGATTTCATTAAACACGTGCTTGATTTGCTCAAGAACGCTTGCTCTGCAGATGAATACAAGCTGAGACTTTTTCTGACCTTCAGGCCAGTTTCTTAACTCTGACAGTGGGTATAAATTACCTAGCACGCCGTGAATAACAATTGGCTTTTCCTGATCCTTTAGATTTAAGATACCTTTGATTCTAAGAATTGAATCTCCATACTGCTCCTGAACTGCAGAGATACCTGCAAATAGAGCTAATGGATCAACTGGAGAGTCATACTCTAAGCTAAAAGAATCTATATCAGAGTGAGCAATAATCTTTGGTTTTACCTCAAGAATAGAACCGTTAATTGAAGCAGGTCTGAATGATGAAGCTATATTAGGGTTCTTGAAGTTAAGCCATGATGTAACCTTGCTGTCAAATTCCTGGTTTGTATTCTTATAAGGGCCGATATCAAAAATGATTTTTGGTGAGATATGCCCTTTGATTGCAGGGAATATCTTTACTGAAGGATTAATCTTTTGTGCAACTTCATAGATAGCATCAACTTCATCAGAATCAATCAGATCAGTCTTACTTACAATGATGATGTCAGCCAGTGCAATCTGTTTTACTGCTTCATACTGCTTCTTAATCTGATCTCTGATAAACATGCCGTCAAGTACTGTAATAGTACCGTCATGATAGTAATGATCAAGCAGAAAATCATCGCCGTTTAATGTGCCGATAACACCTGCAGGATCAGCTAGACCTGTAGTTTCAATAACTACACGCTTGAATGAAGGAATTTCGCCTCGTTGTGCTTTTATTAGGTTAATGGCAAGACTGTCTACAAGAGCCCCCTGTAGAGAGCAGCAGATACATCCTGATTGAAGTAAAACTACTGAAGAATCGACAGATTCAACTAATTCGTGGTCTAGTCCTACGTCACCAAATTCATTGATAAGTACCAAAGTATCTTTTAATTCTGGACTGTTAACCCAATGATTTAATAGAGTTGTTTTTCCGCTACCTAAAAAACCTGTAATTATGTTAACGGGAATTTTATTCTCGTCATTCGAGTTAATATTATCTGACATTTTATATTTAGTCCTGTTCTACCAAGAATGCCAACGCTTTTGCCAGGCATTTGATTCTAAATTCATCGCTTTCGTTTATTATATCGTGAAAAGAGTCTTCGATAAGCTCAAATTTAGGGGGTATTGGATCTAAATGATGTTTCAGAAAGAATCGTCTGCTTTCATTGGTGTTTACTACTTTATCTTCGGTTGGTGCCTGAACATAAACAGGAATTGTAAATTCAAATTTTGTTTTAAAGAGCTCTAACTGCTTCAATAAAGCTTCTTTTACGAATTTAAATGTAGGTCCACCAATAGTGTAATTAGGATGGATTCTGTAGTACTCATGGTAGTTGTTGTAACGTACTTCATTATGAGAATGTATATTGCGTTCAAATGGTACCTTTTTATAAGCCTTACCATGAGGAGTGTACATCCTCTGAGTAAAAGGAAGTGACCCCAAAAGTCTTATAATTCCACATAAAATCGCCTTATTCAATCTAAAGTAAGGCCAGATATATGGGGCAATTAGAGCTGCTTTAGATGGTTTATTAGGACTATTTTTAATAATATCCATAGAGATTAAGCCACCTAAAGAGAAAGCTAGTAATTTGTAATCTTTAATTTTTAACTTATCTAAAATAAAGGTAACGTCTTTTGCCAAGTCTTCAAAATGCTCAATATGACATTTCTGTTGGTTTTCTAATAATCTTGTAGAAGTAGCCTGACCACGACCAAAACAGACGATGGCACCGATTTTCAGTTGAGAGAGTGTGTAGAAAAACTCATAGAACTTGTGAGCGATTTCACCTCGACCTGGAATAATAACGATCTTAGCAATAGGATCTTTAACAATAAGACGTGTTGCTGTAATAGTAAGACCTTCGTCGTTTATGAAGGATAAATTCTCAACATTTGATAGATAGAATTTTTCCAACTCGTCCTGTTTTTTAACTAGAGTTTCTGTATCTAAAAAAGCATCTTCAAAATTAGTCATCGCCATACCTTTTCCCTTGATTTTTTTCTATTAAAGTAAAGTATAAAAGGCACAAATTGCAATAAGTTGTTGAATTGGTGGGATTAAGATCACATAACAATTAAGTTAAGATAAACTAATTAGATGTAATGTTTTATTTACGGCGATAAATAGTGAGTACGTTTGGTACAGCTTTTATTCGTTTAATAACAGATGACAAATGATCTCTGTCGTGTACTGACACTACCAAATTAATTTTAAATGTTTTTTCATCAAGAAGATCTGAATTGATACTCTCAATTCTTGAGCCGGCGATATCAACAGCATTAGAAATCTCAGAAACAATTCCCTGTCTGTTTTCGATATCAATCTGTAAGCCTGCTTTAAAATCCATATTAGAAGTTACCGCATAGTTCCAGGTAACATTTAATGACTTACCAGGACCTAACTCACTTTGTCTTAGATTTTTACATGACTTGGTATGAATTACCACACCTCTTTCCTGAGCAATATGAGCAATAATATCGTCACCAGGAATTGGCATACAGCATTGAGCAAAGGTAAATGGCATACCACCAGTGCCTTTAACCGGTAGCTCTAAGTGATTGTGGGTATGTGGATCTAGGAACTTGGCAACAGCTACAGTCAGGATATTGCCCATTGCAATATCTGTGTATAGAGAGTTTAAATCCTGTTCTTTGAAGTTGGTTAAGATATTTTCGATTGTCTCTTTTGATAGAGAAGTTTCGATGTTCTTAATGCGAAGAGCATTGTTGAGTAATCTGCGTCCGATTAACTGACACTCTTGAGAACGTAAACCCTTTAAGTACTGACGGATTGAAGAACGAGCGCGAGAGGTTACCACTGTTGATAACCAGATAGCGTTAGGAGTTGCTACAGGAGAGGTAACAATTTCTACAGACTGACCAGACTCCAATCCTCTTGATAATGGGAATGCCCGGTGATTAACTCGAGCACCAACGCAGTGATTACCAATTTCAGAGTGAAGAGCATAAGCAAAATCTACAGGAGTAGCACCTTGAGGCAAGTTGTAAATCATGCCATCAGGAGTGAATACAAAAATTGAATCAGGGAAAAGATCGGTTTTAACATCCTCTACGAATTCCATTGAAGAGCCGGCACTTTGCTGAAGATCGATTAAATCCTTAATCCAGCTTTGAGCATTCTTTTGTGAAGCTGTAGATACAGACTTAGATCCATTCTCTTTATATGCCCAGTGAGCGGCAACACCACGTGCAGCCATCTGATCCATCATCTCTGTTCTGATTTGGATCTCAATTGGAACTCCATGAGGGCCAACTAGTGAGGTATGGAGAGACTGATAACCATTAAGTTTAGGAATGGCGATGTAATCTTTAAAACCATTAGGTCTTGGTCTGAAAAGATTATGCATCTGGCCTAAAACTCTATAGCAGGAATCAACGTCTTTAAGAATGATTCTAAAGCCGTAAACATCCATAATCTCTCTAAATTGAAGCTCTTTATTAACCATCTTGCGATAGATAGAGTAAAGTCTCTTCTCACGGCCTGATACTTTAGCCTCAATATTTGCTTCTTTGAGTCTTGCCTTGATAGCTTCAAGAATATTTGATACAACTTCTTTTCTATTGTTGCGTGCTCTTGTTACAGCTGCTTTGAGCACACGATATCTCATTGGATAGATAGAAGCCATGCATAGCTCTTCAAGTTCTGCACGGATATCTGAAATACCTAATCTGTTGGCAATAGGTACAAAAACCTCTAAGGTCTCTTTTGCAATGCGGACGCGTTTATCAGGTCTTAATGCACCTAGTGTTCTCATATTATGAGTTCTGTCGGCAAGCTTAATCAGAATAACTCTAATGTCCTTTGTCATTGCAAGGATCATTTTTCTGAAGTTTTCCATTTGAGCTTCTTTGTAGTCATGGAAACGTAACTTGTCTAGTTTAGTTACGCCATCTACGATCTCATTAACTGTAGGTCCGAACTCCTGCTCAAGCATGGCTGCTGTGATTTGAGTGTCTTCAACTACGTCATGAAGAAGCGCTGCCTGAACTGATTCTACATCAAGATGCATCTGTGCAATGACAGTTGCAACAGCAATTGGATGGATAATGTAAGGTTCGCCAGAAGCTCTTTTCTGTTCTTTGTGTGCGAAGTCTGCAACGAAGAAAGTTCTATCGATAAGTTCGATTGCTACTTCTGGAAGATATGAGCACAGCAAGGCACGCATATGCTCATAGTAGCGGAAATTTGGAGAAGATAAAGCTTGTTCTAGTGGAGTTTTTCCTTCACACTTAGGTATTAAACAGGTATCTTCTCCCATATAGAGACCCTCTTAGTTGAACATCTCTGCGCCATCAATAGGTGCAAACTCATTGTCTGCAGGTTGAATTGAAGTGTCTCTTAAATGCTCTTTTCTGTCTTGCTTATCTAAGAATTCCTTAGTGATAAGACCTTCTTCGATTTCTCTTAAAGCGATAACAGTAGGCTTGTCCTTCTCTTCTTCAACAAGAGGATTGCTGCCTAAAGCAATCTGGCGTGCACGACGAGCTGCAAGAAGAACTAAATCAAAACGATTGCCTACTTTTGCAACAGCATCTTCAACGGTAACTCTAGCCATTTGTATTTACCTTCTCTTGAACT
This sequence comes from Aeromonadales bacterium, assembly GCA_012519775.1. Classification (GTDB taxonomy): domain Bacteria; phylum Pseudomonadota; class Gammaproteobacteria; order Enterobacterales; family Succinivibrionaceae; genus Succinivibrio. The sequence continues at coordinate 5,091 of JAAYPN010000155.1, forward strand.
AATGTTCATCTCTTTCTAGGTAACCAACTCTAACCTGATCTGATTGTATCACCTAGAATAAAAAAAACTATGATTTCATACTTAAAACGCATAAATGCACGTTACAGTGCATAAAAAATTACTCAAATATTAATGAGTTCCTTTCTTTTGCATTGCTTTTAAAAGGAATGAATTGCTGTTAAGTGTGAAAAACTAGTCCATTATACACGAAAAATATCAAAGCTATTAATCTTTTGTCTCAGCAAAAAGGTTATTAATAGTGTTTTTTTGTTTTTCTAATGTAACTCTATTTGAAAGAATAATTGACCTTAAATTTAACAGTGTTTCTTCAAAGTCGTCATTGACTAAAACAAAATCATACTCATCAAAATGAGAAATTTCATTTACTGCTTTTGACATGCGGCTTTTAATTACTTCTTCAGAATCTGTAGCTCTGCCAACCAAACGGCGATTTAGCTCCTCTAAAGATGGAGGAACGATAAAAATTCCTTTAGCATCTGGTGTTTGCTTTCTAATCTGCCTTGCACCCTGCCAATCGATGTCTAGAAGTACGTCTTTGCCTTCGTTTAACCAAGATTCAACGATTTCTTTTGAAGTACCGTAATAGTGGTCAAATACGTGCGCATATTCATAGAATGCATCGCGTGCAATCAATGCTTCAAATTCTTCATTAGTTACAAAATGATAACTTACGTGATCAGTCTCACCTAGACGTGGTGCACGAGTAGTGTGTGAAACTGATAATCTTAATTTGTCATCAAGATTAAAACGGGTTAGTAAAGCATCAATTAATGAAGACTTACCAGCTCCAGAAGGAGCTGAAACAATAAATAGTGTACCTTTAGTCATTATTATCTAATGTGTCTGTTGTATCTGTATGGAATAATGTAAACCAGTTCTTCAAAACTGCGCGTGCTTCGTCGACACCGATTTTACGTAAAGCAGAGAAAGCGATGATAGTAAAGTTTCCTCCGAACTCACTTAGCTGAGTTTTAACTTCACCTACCATTTCCTTGCGTTTGTTTACACCAAATTTATCTGCTTTGGTTAATAAAATCAAGCAAGGAATATTTGCAGCAATACTCCAGTCGATAATCATTCTGTCATGATCTCTTAATGGAGTGCGGATATCCATAGTTACTACGAGTCCACATAAACATTTTCTTTTCTGAAGATAATCGGTCATAGCTTTCTGCCATTGACGCTTCATATTTTCAGGAACCTGTGCATAACCGTAACCAGGAAGGTCTACTAGAAATTTGCCATCATTTACTTTGAACAGGTTAATTAGACGTGTGCGTCCTGGAGTGCGACTCGTTTTAGCTAATGTTTTTTGATCACAGATAGCATTAATTGATGAAGATTTTCCAGAATTAGAACGACCGATAATTGCAATTTCAGCGCCACAGTCAGCTGGTAATTTGCTGATATCTGGGGCGCTGGTAACGAAAGTTGTCCTTCTAAAATCTATGACATCTTTTTTGATAGTGTCTGACATTTAAATATCTTTAGTGTATTGCTCTAGAATGTCATCAGGTGAGATTGAGCCGCGCTTCTCAAAGTCCTTGAGAGCAACGAAACTGGTGTCATCCATAGCTAGTTCTACATAAAATGCGTTGCCACTCTCTGTATGGAAAGTAACTTTGCCGTATTTAGGGTTATCTAAATTAACAGAGATGCTAATTAGAACCTCACGAGGTAATACTAGCATTTTTGGCTGTGATTGGTCGATTCTAATATGTAATTCTTCGCTAATTTCTCTAGTGAAATTACCTAGAATCTGATTCATTAACTCGCCTAAAGTATTGCTTACCTCTTCCTGAGTGTAGTTTTTGGCGATATCATCTGATGGTATACCCATATTCTCTAGGTATGAAGTGTAAATCTCCATTGCAGTTTCTTTAGGGAAATTGATAACAACCATGCCTGAGAAAGAGCCTGTGAACATCACAAAGGTGCCAATATCAGGAGTTAGTAATGTCTTTGAAATTTTTTGAACAAGAGGTGCGAATTTGGTTTCTAAAGCTGTAGCTGTAGTGATTACATTAGCAACACTCTTGCATAGAGTTAACATAATATCGGTGCTGCCTACGCTGTTCTTGTTTTCAACATTGTTTTCTATCATATACTCATGCTCTCCAATAGATAATTACAGTATATATGATAGGTTATAAGAGATTATATTTGTGTGAGCAAATTTAAAAACAATAAAAATAAAAGCGCGACAAAGAGTTCACTAAAAACTTTGTCACGCTTTTGTTTAAAGTTAATTAAACAGCTAGTTTATATTTAGCTCTTTTATCTTACGGGTTAGAGTATTACGTCCCCAGCCTAAAAGTTTTGCTGATTCCTGCTTGTGGTTACCTGTAAAGGTTAGGGTAGTCTCCAGCATAATCTTTTCAAATTCAGGTACAGCCTCAGCTAAAATATCATGTTCGCCAGATTTTAACTTGCTGTCTACCCATGCTCTTAAAAGCTCCTGCCATGAAGAGTTTTCCTTGCCTGTAACAGCATTTGTAACAGCAGGTTTGTTCTGTGGAGTATTAGCATGTAGGAACTCTGATGGTAAATCTACCAACTGAATATCTCTACCTGTAACCATTATAGTTAGGTACTTACACAAGTTCTTTAACTGTCTTACATTGCCAGGCCATGGAAGACGGCATAGGAATACCAAAACCTCAGATGTTAGCTTCTTTGGTTCTGTGTGAGAATCAATGGCGCTTTGAGCTAAGAAATGTTTTGCCAGCATAGGAATATCATTATTTCTGTCTCTAAGAGGAGGAATATTGATATTGATGATGTTCAGTCTGTAGAACAAATCAGAGTTGAAAGTACCTTCAGCTATCTTCTCCTCAAGATTATGAGAAGTTGAAGCAATGATACGAATATTTGCATGAATAGGTTCTGTAGCACCAATAGGTGAGAACTCCTGCTTTTGTAATAGCTGAAGAATTCTATTCTGGCAATCCATTGGTAAATCAGATATTTCACTTATAAACAGTGTTCCACCTTCAGCCTTAATCAGAGCGCATTGTGACAGGTCTTTGTTTATATCACCAAATAGCTCGTATTTAACCATCTCAGGTGGAATTGAAGCTAGGTTCAATGAAATGAACTTTGCCTCCTTTCTTTCGCCGTGGTTATGTAAAGCTTTAGCCACCTGGCTTCTGCCTGTACCAACTTCACCATGGATTAAAACAGGTAAATCGGTTCTTGAAATTCTACCGATAAACTTGAATACTTCCTGCATTGCAGGGGATTTACCGATAATCTCAGCTTCCTCAGTGCCTTCTACGTGAGCTGCCTCCATTGGAGATACAGATCCGCTAGCCTGTTCTTGAGCCTTCTGATTCATCATTTGAATCATGTTTACGCGGTGAACAGCAGCTCTTCTGATAACGCTGATAGCCTGCTCGATATCAAATGGTTTAGGTAAGTATTCGAAGCTGCCTTCTTCGTAAGCGTCAATTGCTGCAGTTAGATCTGAATGTGCAGTCATGATAATAAATGGAATATTCTCATCAATTTCATGAACTCTTTTAATCAGCTCTAAACCGTCGATGCCTGGCATCTTAATATCAGATACGATAACATCTGGAGTTTCCTGCTCAAGTGCTTCAAGAGCAGCTTCACCTGTTTCAAAAAGTCTGTGGGTAATGCTATTTGCATCTAATGCTTTATCGAATACGAAGCGAATACTTGCATCATCATCAATAACCCAAATCATTGGATTCATAGCTTTTATTCTCCGTGAATCTGCTTTTTAATAGGCAGAATAATTTTAAAAGTGGTTTTTGTGGCATCAGACAGGCACTCAATTGTGCCCTGATGTCTTTCAATAATATTTAAAGCCAATGACAAGCCCAGGCCATTTCCGTTAACCTTGGTTGTAACCATTGGAAAGAAAATTGTTCTTAAAATATGGTCTGGAATTTCAGGACCATTATTAGAAATTGAGATAATGATAGCTGTTGGGTTCTTGGTTTTTCTTACTATAGTTGTAAGACTTGCTCTTGTTTTAACCTCTATTACAGGATCTGGAGTTTCATCATCATTTAGTGCCTGTATTGCATTATTTACAATATTTAAGATAACCTGCTCTACAGAATCTTTATCAAGGTTTAGCTCAGGTAAGCTTGGATCATAATCACGAATAATTTTGATTCTTTTAGATTCAGGCTGCATATTGATTAGTGTTAAAATCTTTTCAATAAGATAGTGCACATTAACCATGCATAGCGGATTAGGTTTCTGTGGACCTAACAGGTTGTTAACTAAAAGTTTTAATCTATCGGTCTGCTCAATAATTACCTTGGTGTAATCCTTAATACCAGCAACATTTGATCCGAAGGTCATATCAATAAGCTGTGCCGCACCACGAATACCTCCTAATGGATTTTTAATTTCGTGGGCAAGGCTTCTAATTAAATCGCGAGCAGCTGTGTATTGATAATTCTGCTGGATTTGATTGATGAGTTTTTCCTGATGAGAAACAGTATGTATTTCTATAAGTAAACCATCGAATTCTTCTACGTTGTAGTGAAAGATTACTACGTCAGCTTTAGTTGATTTTCCTGGTATTGGGGAAAGCATAACGCCAGGTGCAGAGAAGCCCTGAAAGTCTTCTTCAAAGTTTGTTTCTTTAATGGTCTGTAATAAGGATTCTTCGCTAGGATCGATTAAATCCTCAGCTCTGTGACCCATAAGTCTTGTTCTTGAGATTCCACACAATTGTTCAGCAGCTGTATTGGCATAGACAATTTTAAAATCCTTGTCTGTGATAAGTACTGCTGTTGCTAAATTTTCTAAGACGTTTGCTTTCTTTCTGTCTAACATTGTGCATCTCAATGGTTAGTAAATTGATTATTCACTATTTTGAGACACTTTAGCATATTTTTGTTGCATAGCACAAAAATAGTGCATGGAGAATACGTGGATTTAGGTTCGTAGTAGCAAAATATATCGTTAATATTCAGTATATTAAGCCGTTTCAGGCAACAAAAAAGCCTGTATCAAAATA
>JAAYPN010000156.1 GCA_012519775.1 Aeromonadales bacterium
AAACTTGAGTAACCTTTTTACTTTATATTCAGCCTAAAAGCAATTCATTTATTACGTGTTGATCCTAATTTTTGAGCTTTGATATTTGCTCTCTTTTCAACATGTTTTTATGAAGATCTAAAAATTTCAGCTAATATAAATATCGATAACAAACATGAATTGCACTTATGTTAAAAAGAAGAAACACTAGACAAAGAGATCAGATTCGAGAGTATTTAAAAGATAGAACCGATCACCCTACAGCTGAAAAGCTATACAACGAATTAAAGGTGAAGAATCCAAAGATCTCCTTAGGTACTGTTTATCGAAATTTAATGCTCTTAGCAGATGAGGGCGAGATCCAGGCGTTAAATGTGGGTGATGCAAAAACTCACTTTGACCCGAATCCAGAGCCACATGTACATTTCTTCTGCAGAAAATGTAAATGTGTTCTGGATGTACATCTTGAGAATTATGATGAATTTAATCAGCTGCTTTCAAGGAAAGTAACTGGGGAAATAACTAGATGCACTGTGAACCTAGAGGGTTTGTGCGAAACTTGTTTAAAAGAAAATGTAATTAACCTTAAAAGGTAGGAGAATGATATGAAATATGTTTGCAAAGCTTGTGGCTACATCTATGAAGGCGATTGTGCTCCAGAAGAGTGCCCACTATGCCATAAAAAAGATGTATTCATCGCACGTGAAGAAAAGTGTGCTTGTAACAAGTACGCTGGTACTAAGACCGAGCAGAATTTAAAAGATGCATTTGCCGGTGAATCACAAGCTCGCAATAAGTACACTTACTTTGCATCAGTTGCCAAAAAGGCCGGTTACGAGCAGATTGCCGCTCTATTCTTAAAGACTGCCGACAATGAAAAAGAACACGCTAAGATGTGGTTTAAAGAGTTAGGCGGTATCGGTGATACAGCTGCTAACTTGAAGGCTGCAGCTGAAGGCGAGAACTACGAATGGACCGATATGTACGATAACATGGCAAAGGTAGCTACTGAAGAAGGATTCACAGAGCTTGCTGAAAAATTCCTAGCTGTTGCTGCTATTGAAAAGGAACATGAGCAAAGATACAGAAAACTTCTTGAAAACGTACAGCAAAAGCAGGTTTTTGAAAAGTCAGGCGTTACCGTTTGGGAATGCCGTAATTGTGGCCATATTGTTGTGGGAACTGCAGCTCCTGAGATTTGCGATGTATGCAATCATCCACAAAGCTACTTTGAAGTACGTAAAGAAAATTACTAATTTCATCTAGAAAATCCAAAGTTTGACCTGGTAAATTACACAAAATTAACCTGTGTAATATTTTTACCAGGCTTTTTTTGGCTCTTTCGAAAAACTATGTTAAGCACTGATTTGGTTAAACAATATTAACCCAGTGCTTATATTAAACTGTGAGTGCTTTTCCTTTAAAAGCACTCTTAATTCTCAAAAAGAAATATTCAAAATCTCTAAAACCAAAAGCAATTCTCTTAAGCACCTTAATCTTGTTGTTAATGCCTTCTAGAACACTGGTTCTAATGCGATATATGCCAGAATTGGTAATGCCATCCTTGTAGCGTTTGTTCTGATTTTCAGCAAACCTAGTTATTTCCTCAACTTTAGAGCCATTGCAAGCTCATACCATTCATTCCATAACCTTTCTGCTTCATCTTTTGAACAGGTATTAAATACGTCAGTTAGAAGCTCCTTGAGCTCATTAGCTGCGTATAAATCATGGTAATAATCAATGAGG
>JAAYPN010000157.1 GCA_012519775.1 Aeromonadales bacterium
ATTTTTATCGCATTTTCAATGCCTTTATTCCAATAAATATGTATATTCTATTTTATATGTGGTTTACGATGTTTTTCACCACATTAGGGCCTCTGTACACTAATGATGAGTATAATTGCACTAAACTTGCGCCATTATTAATCTTCTCGCGTGCTGAAATTACATTAGATACACCGCCAACACCAATAATAGGAATAGCTCCTTTAAGATTTTCATTTACTTTTGCTAGAGTGTTATTAGCAATTACGCGTAATGGCTCTCCTGACAATCCGCCCCACTCACCTGAATGCTCCATGCCATGAATAACATCTCGTCTTGTGGTGGTGTTAGTGCAGGTAATACCATCAACTTTAAGCTCAACGCATAACTGACATACAGTTGCAATCATATCGTCTGTAAGATCAGGGCCAATCTTAACTACCAAAGGCACATACTTATTGTATTGAACCTGAAGCTTTGACTGCTCTTCCTTTAAAGTTTTAATGAGTTTCTCAAGTGGTTCGCGTGCCTGAAGTTTGGTTAAATCAGGTGTATTTGGACAGGAAATATTTACTGCAATATAATCAGCATACTCATATACCTTATCCATACAAATCAGATAATCATCAACTGCATTCTCAAGAGGTGTAGTCTCATTTTTACCGATACTTACACCAAGAACTCCTTTGTAAGTGCGTTTTTTCAGATTCTCAACTAAGTAGTCCACGCCCTTGTTGTTAAAGCCCATGCGATTGATAATACCCTGACAGCTTCTGATTCTGAACATGCGTGGCTTTGGATTTCCATCCTGAGGTTTAGGTGTTACTGTACCTACCTCAATATGTCCAAAACCTAAGGCACCAAAGAAATCAATTGCTTCACAGTTTTTATCAAGACCTGCAGCAAGTCCTACAGGATTTTTAAACTCAAGGCCCATTACCTTTACAGGTGAGTAAGACACTTCCTGTTTAAATAGGTTCAGCAGAGGCTTTTTCGAGCAAAATTTAGCGCTGTTAATAATAACTCCATGGGCTGTTTCTGCATCTAACAGGAACAGAAAAGGCCTGATGAAAGTTGGATACAAGCTATATGGAATAAATTGCATAATGCCTCCTAGTCTAACCTCTTGATTTCAACAAATTTGTTCTCTTTAGTGGTCGTTAAATCAAAACGGCCGTAGATTCCGCTCTGTGTAGTAAATTGTTTTAAATGATTTGCATCAATATCTAAAACCATTCCTTCAGTAGTGCGGACTCTAATACGCTTAATCGCCCCCTTATAAACAGCTAAAAGCGCGTCTTTATCAACTGACAGACTAAAAATGTAGTGTTTGTAACCATACATATTAGTTATCCTTTAGCGCAGCATCCACCTTTTCATATAGTGAGCGAGATAGTTCTGGGATCTGCATTAAGCCCTTTAGCTCCTGCACAATCATATTCTGTCTTACCACATCAAAGCGCTTGAAGCTTAACAATGGAGTTAAGATCCTTGCTGCAACACTTGGGTTGATTGAATTTAATTTCTTAATCTCATCACATAACAATCTGTAGCCATCACCTGAAATATCATGTAAAGCAACAGGATTTGATAATGATAATGCTCCAACTAAAGCTCTTACTCTGTTTGGATTGTTACCATCATAACTTGGATGAGAAATTAAACGCTTAACAGCTTCAATTGCACCTGCATTAGGTACTGTAGCCTGAATATTAAAGAAGTTATCAAATGCAAGAGCATCCTTTGAGAACCTTTTTTCAAAGCGCTTTAAGATCTCTTCTTTACACTCTAAATCAAGATATACAGCCTCTGTCATAGCGCTTACACGATCTGTCATGTTCTTGTTTCTGTTAAAGTGCTTTAATACAAGATCACTTGCCTTTGCCTTATCGTCATGTGCACATAAAGCCACACAAACCATATGCAGACAGGTATTTGAAATTGAACGTCTTGCCATATCAGCAACTGAATAGTTGTTGCTTTGTGCCTTAATACGGGCATAGATATTAGTAAACTGCTCTTCTAAAGCTAATGCAACCTTCTTCTCTAAACCGCCACGTACCTTTGCTAAGGCATCAATATCGATACTCTCAAAGGTTTCCATGATGTTGGCAATAGGCTGAATCTTTAATGTCTCGTTTAATAAGATTAAATCAGTTTCTTTAGTTACATTTGTAAGCAGTGATTTGTATGATTCAATTAGCTCTGATGGCTCTGGAAGTAAACCGTTCTGAGCTGCAATCTCAAGATTGTCATGAATATATCTGTTCTGAATACTTACAGCTGAATCTACCTTAATGAAGGCATCATCACAGTATGAGAGCATGTGCTGATAATCGGCATTGGTATATTTTGCCTCAAGCTTTACAGGTGCACTAAAGTCTCTTAACAGAACTGGTAGTGTTCCTTTATCAAGATTGAATCTGTACTCGCACTCTTCCTTATCTAAGATTAAAACACCGTTTTCTGGCATCTGATTAGGTCTTACATTATGGCCTTCCTCATCAAGGAAGCTTATTCTTATAGGGATATAGAAAGGCTTCTTCTCCTTCTGGCCCTTTGTAGGCCTGGTGCTTTGTGATAAGGTAAGTACTAGCTGCTTTTCAGACTCATCATATGTCCATGAAGCCTTAACATTTGGAGTACCAGCCTGGGTGTACCATAATCTGAACTGAGTTAAATCAATCTGGCCTTTCTCTTCCATACATACTAGGAAGTCTTCAATTGTTACGGCCTGACCGTCATATTTTGTCAGATAGTAGTTTAAAGCCTCTTTAAATTTAGCCTCGCCAATTAAGGTATGGATCATGCGAATGATTTCTGCACCTTTATCATAGATAGTAACGGTGTAGAAGTTATTCATTTCCATAACTTCCTCAGGACGTACAGGATGCGCCATTGGTGATGCATCTTCTGCAAACTGAGGACCTCTTATTACCTTGATGGCATTTAATCTTGTTAGTGGACGGTTTGCTACATCTGAGCTGAACTCCTGATCTCTAAATACAGTCAGACTCTCTTTTAGTGACAGCTGGAACCAGTCACGCAAGGTTACTCTGTTTCCTGTGTAGTTGTGGAAGTACTCATGACCTATAACACTTTGTACGTTATAGAATGCTTTGTCTGTAGCTGAGTAAGTATCAACCATGACGTAGATTGAATTAAATACGTTAAGGCTCTTGTTCTCCATTGCACCAAAGTTAAAGAAATCAACAGCTACAACCTTGAAGTTATCAAGATCATACTCAAGCCCCCATCTGTCCTCATCCCACTTCATGGAGTCCTTAATTGACTGCATTGCAAACAGACCACGCACGTATGAACCTCTGTCTACATATAACTCTAATGAAACATTGCGACCTGATTTTGTGGTATAGCTATCCTGTACGACATCAAAAGTACCTGCTACAAGTGCAAACAGGTAGCTTGGCTTTGGGAACGGATCTTCCCATACTGCAAAGTTACGGCCTTTTTTAGTGCCTTTTTCAATCAGATTACCGTTTGACAAAAGTACGCCGCATCCATATAGAGGACCTAGAATGGTTACCTTATAGGTTGCAAGTACATCTGATCTGTCTAAAAAGTAGGTAATGCGTCTAAAGCCCTGTGGCTCACACTGTGAGCAGAAGGCGCCGTCAGACTTGTAAAGACCCATAAGTGAGGTGTTAGCTGATGGATTGATTTCGTTTTCAATCTCAAGCTCAAACTCTTTTGGAACAGAGGCAATCTCAAGTTTGTCTTTGTTCTCTTTATATTTACATGGAAGACCGTCTAACTTTACTGATTTTAAAATCAGATCTTCACCATCTAAAACTAATGGTGCATTCTGATCATCAGATAAGCGCTTATATTTAACAACGGATTTAACAATGGTAGCCTCATCATCAAGTTCAAAGGTTAAGTCTACGTGTGTTGCAGTAAATACAGGTGGTTTATAATCAGTTCTTTTTTGTGCTTTATAGGTTACTTTTTCCATGTTACTTTCCTTTTCCCTAAAAAAAACCTGGCATAGCCAGGTTTCTTAAGATTATTCTTTTACCTGATATTGTAAAAGGATAGGAGTATTATTCTGACTCAATACCTTTAATCCTTTGTCATCAAGCATTTTAGCGTAATCTGATGCAATATCCACACAGGCTTTGAGGATTGGATCCTCGAATTCAAAATCTGCTGGAAGCTCCTTTACAGATTTGACAGGAGGTTTACCCATAGCCTTTAATCTGATATTGGTATTAGCTAAAGTGGTCTTCTCATCTTCATCGAATAACTTCTTACGCTCTGCATAATTTAATGATAATGTCTTTGAGTTCTTAATCTTATAGTAACGAGCCTGCTCGTTCTTTATAACATTAAATACAGGATCATTATCAGTACGTTTATGATAATTATCATCAAGTTCAGAAATGAATGGTGAATTATCTAAAACGCGATTGTATGCAGATGGTGAGATCTTATCCCACTGCAGTGCGTTAGGCTCGGTTCTCTCGCCTAACTCATTCACATCAATAAGTGTTGGTAACTCGATATCAGGTGTTACACCACGAAGCTGTGTTGATTGACCGTTTACTCTATAGAACTTGGCTATAGTGTAATGGATTGAACCGTAGTCCTCATCAAAATCATACAGTCTTGTAAGTGGTCTTGACTGCTGAACTGTACCCTTGCCGTAAGAGGTATCACCAACAATAATGGCACGACCATAATCCTGAAGAGCTGCAGCCATAATCTCAGAGCTTGATGCTGATAATCTGTTGATTAAAACTACCAGAGGACCGGTATAGGCGATAGACTCGTCACTATCCTCATATGGAGCTTCGTTGGCATTTACATCACGTACAAGTACTACAGGACCAGACTTGATGAATAAACCTGTGGTATATACAGCCTCAGGTAACAGACCGCCACCGTTGTTTCTTAAATCAACAATGATTCCATCGACTTTTTCAGCATTTAACTTGTCAATCTCACGCTTTACGTTTAAATGTAAATCAGTATAGAAACTTGAGATGGTGATAACGCCAATCTTTTTGCCAGAATATGAAGTGTAAACCTTAGATTTTGCTTCCTTATCCTGAAGACGGATCTTGTCACGGACAATCTCTACATTAAAGGTCTTAGCAGAAGCACCTTCACCTCTTTCAATTTCAAGGATTACAGATGTTCCCTTCTTACCTTTAATCTTCTTTACAACCTCAGAAAGTCTCCAACCGATAATATAATCAGTATGACCGCCCTTCTGACGTACGCCGATAATTCTATCTTTTGGTTTTAGCTTCTTGCTCTTTTCAGCAGGAGAGCCCGGAAGAATTGACTGAATTACAGTGTATTCATCTTCCTGAGATAAAACAGCGCCGATACCCTCTAATGACAGATTCATATCATCATTAAAGTTCTCTGACTCAACAGGGCCGAAGTAATTGGTATGAGGGTCGATTGCTGTTGCAAAGGCGTTTTCAAATATGGAGAAAACATCCTCTGAAGAAATTTGAGATAATCTTCCCATTGCAGCTATATAACGATTCTTAAGACGCTTTATAGCCTCTTCTTTGGTTTTACCGTTTAAAAGCTGAACTTCATACTCGTTCTTAAGTTCCCTAATCCAAAGCTGTTTTAGAGCTTCTTCATCAGATGCAAATGGAGCTTTGGTTCTGTCAATCTCAATTGCATCCTGCTCATTTAAATTCAAATCAGCATTTAAATTATCAATCAGGAACTGATATTTCTTATAGCGCAGTTTGATGTTCTCGTTATACAGTGAGTATGGATAATCAAGCTGACACTTTTTAATACCGTTTACAATACTAGCTGTTTGAGCGTAGATATCATCAACCTGAGTCTGTGTGTACAAAGTGTGATTGTAATCAAGGTATGCCATCAGTCTGTCGGTTACATTTTTTACAAATGCATCATCGACATCCACAATCTTGTAGTGTGCTCTGGTGAAATAGTTATATATTCTCGAGCATACGGTTGCATGTCTAGATTCAGGAGAAAGCACAGGCATCTGCTGTGCTGTAGGAATGCTTAGTTTTGCCTGGCAAACTAAGCAATATCCTGCAACCAGGCAGGATATTGTTACTTTAGCTAAATTGTTCACTTTTTATAAAAGACTATTTTGCTTTTTTAGGTAGTAAAACTCTTTGCAGAGGTAGATTTACAGTAAGACCTGACTTTAAGGATACATAAACTGCATCTTTCTGTGCATCCTGAGCTACTACACCACGAACAAAGTGCTGTTCAGAGCTTAATACTAAAACTTCTGTACCAGTCTTTAACTGCTCGATGGTAGGCTTGTCACCTTCAATTTTAAATGGTTTCTTATTAGCAAATTTACCGTTTGGTTTTCTGCTAAAATTCTTCTTATCGCCATTAGAATTCTTTGGCTTTAATGGCTTGCGCTTAGAATTGATCTCTTTGATACGATCTTTTGCGTAGTTTGCATGTTCTGCACTTACCTTGTCACCGCAATCGTTACCATCGATATCGATACGTGGAGCACCTTCTTTTACGCTGTATAGATACTTTAATCTTGAAGTATATAAACGTAATGCTGCACGTACTTTAGAAACTGATAGGCCTTCAATTGAAGCTACTTTCTCTTTTAAATCATCAAAGATACCAATCTTTAATGGTTTAACGTCACCTTCCTTTACGAATGCTTTTGGAAAGGTCTTGTACAGAAGCTCTAAAGTCTCTTTGATATGCTCAAAGTGTGTACCGTCCTGGCTTGCAGCAGCTGCTGTATTCTCAGTTGCTGTAGCTTTTGCAGCTTCTAATTCTTTGTTATCCTGGGTTTCCACAAGAAACTCCTCATTAAATAAATTACAAATCTTTAGCTATTCTACACTGAATACACCTACGGGCAAGTACGTAAGGGTCTTACTTTAGTTTTTCCCGAAATCGTGCATCTTTTAAGACTTAAAACACAGGTAAAACTCTGTTTGGGTAAGGACTATTTTCTACCAGGCAGTCAATAGGCTGCGTATGAGGTAAATTCTGTTTTTCAAAATGAAGTGTAGTCAGTCTTGCCTTTATACATGTATTATATACAAAAACTCAAGCAAAATATATGCAGCTTTAAGTCCAAACGAAGGTCATGTGCTCTGCCACAGATTTTTCTTAACTTAAGTCTAAACAATTATATCTGACATAAGAGTGTGCGTAATACCCTGCACTCAAAAATCAGTCAATAATATTTATTTTTTTCCTCACACTTACTTTTTCTATCTATCTTTGGAAATACGTTTTCATTCTTGATACAATCGGTCAGATTTATTGTTGTTTAGGAGATATAGAACATGTCAATGCCAGAACGTTATCATCCAGAGTGTCCACCTGATGCCCACAAGGTAATTCGCCCACCTCTAAATGAGGTTCATGCGCAACTTTGTGTAAGAGTGCCAGATTGTGAAGAAGAAAACGGCATGGATAATGTTACTGATATTTTATCTTTAATGAGCAAAGAGCCTATTATCATTTGCTCAGATAAAATGCGTCAGTTGATTTTAGATAAGGCAGATTACGCAGAAATCAAACCTGTATTCGTAAGAATCATTGATGACAACAAAGCTTCTCTATCCTATGCAAACGGTGCTGTAGGTGAGAGTCTTGAGTTCTTTGACTGTGCAGACAAACCAGAGAAATTCAAAGATTATCTAGATCTTCTTGAGAAAAAATGTCTAATCAGCCTTGATATGCTGTCAATGTTTATTCTTCGTTCAATTTCTACTGTTTACCCATGGGATAAACTTCTTGCAAATCAGTTCCTAGGTCAGTACATCGATGCCTGCAAGACTGTAACTGAGGACGACTTAAAGTTGTTAAAGGACGTTCGTTACGGCAGATTCGATGCTCTTAAGGTTGAAGAAACAAGCAAGACTGCATACAAGTTCTTAAGACTAGAACGTAAATTATTCTTATCTTATCCAACTGAAGATGATTAAAAAACTTTCACTGACCGCACAACTTGCGGTCAGTTTAATTTAAAAGCTATCAATTACACCTAAAGACTTAGTCTGACGGGATTTAATTCGTGAAAAGCTAACTCCTTTAGGTTTTAAATGGTTGACACTAAAAGATAGTGGAACTGAAAACCTCCTTGCACTGCACGGACAGGGTTCTCCTTTCTTTTATTTTTAGGTCATACTGATGTGGTAAGTCCTGGTAATACAGATGACAGGTCTTCTATATTCAAATTGAAAATGCTATTTGAGCGTAATATTGCAAGTAAGAGTTATTTAAAAATATTGTTCAAAATGTTAGAGATCTTTTCTGTCTTTTAGATACTGAATCATGGTCTTTGTAAGTGAGATATCAGATGGGACATCTTCAA